>CBDUTA010000060.1:0-13554 GCA_965369785.1 uncultured bacterium | reverse complement strand
CCGGCGGCGCGGATGGCATCCGCCATCCGGTAGGCGCTGGCAGCCATTCGCGTCATGGCTCCGATGCCCACCAGTTTGATTTCGTTTTCTTGGATGAACCGGGCCATCTCTTGCTCGCTGATGGGCTGGGCATTCCCATCGATCAGAAACACCTTATGCTGTGGTGGAGTCAGGGCTTTGAGAACGAACATCCAGAGATGGGGCATGTAGTTCCGCGTCATCTGGTTGTCGGGATTATAGAGCAGGATATTCATAGGGGGTGGAGTCCTTCCAAATTCCGTTCCGAAATCACAGTTCTCAAGATGGAATGGTAAGCTGGGAGGATAGCAGATCACCCCGAACAGTGTCGAGGATAGTGAGCAGGGAGCGCTCCTCTTGTCCTCTCAGAGGGGCCGGCCGGCCTGCGACTTCAATCTACGACCTCAAAGGCAGCAGATCCCGTCCTTTGACTTCCTCTCAAAACGGTCAAAGGGCCGGAAACTCAAATAGAGATCTTCGAAAGTCTCCCATAAAATTCGATCCGTGAGGTAATGATTCTTTGAAAGTCAGGAAGGTTTGAGGAATCCGTAACTTCTTGTAGACTGTGCCCGTAAGTTCGCAAGGAGGCAGCCTTTTCTTGCTCTTGACTAGCCCGGCTCATGCATAGGTTCGGCGTCACGAAGCAAGGACCTGGCTGCGTTCCGCGCGACCGCGCGCGACCGAGAGAGGCCCCCACTGCGGGTCGTGCAAGACGGGCGGTGCAGCACGCCGGATGACTTCGTCGGTGCAGCAGAGAATTCATGCATAGTCCGGGCTCGTGTCTGATCAGTCTCGACTAGCGTCAGATAAAATACTATGGAATACCAGGATCTTCTCCATTTTCTGGAGCACGTCAACACGGATCCCTCTCGCCTGATCTTTGAAGACGAGCTCACCGGCATTTACAACCGCCGTTTTCTTCGCAGATACCTACAACACAAAATTCTGTGGGATTCTCTGGAGAGAGAGCCGGTGTCGTTGATCATGATGGACGTGGACTCTTTGAAGCAAATCAACGACACCTACGGTCATGGTGCTGGCGATCAGGTGCTGCTCTGGGTGGCTAAGCTGATCAAGGAAGTGTCTGGAGTGAATGGCTTGGCGATTCGCTATGGGGGCGATGAGTTTATGGTTCTCATGCCCGGTGCCGAAAAGCGAGCGGCACTGGAGGTGGGTGAACAAATTCTCCAGCGGATCAAGGAAGAACCCCTCCAGTTGGACGAAATCGTTGGTTTACTCCCGATCACGCTCAGTATTGGGGTCGCCTCGGCTCCTGCCGATGTCCAGACAGGCAATGCCCTTATCCAGAAAGCAGATACAGCGCTGTACTACGCCAAGAAGTCCGGGCGGGCGCGCCTCGTCGACGCTGGGCAAGTCTCCCCCCAGGAGGTATTTCCGAAGACAGCTGTCCAGCGACTGGATAGAGTCAACGACTCCGGCCGCGAGACTCAACACAATAGGGTGAAAGAGGCACTGAGGGAGTTCAGTCAAGGTGAAAACCAGTTTCTCATCATCGAAGGCGCCGCGGGGATGGGCAAGAGCGAGTTTTTAAAAGTTCTAGGGCTGAACTTAGCTGCCAGCGACAGGGTTCCGATCAAGGTAAGCGGGGTTCCCCAGGAGGGTTTTCGTCCCTACTACCTGACCACCAATATCCTCGTTGAAATCATGAATCAGCGTCCCGACAAGGGCACAGAAGTCCTGGATGAGTTAACTCCTGAGGAACTCGGTTACTTGTCTTACGTTTTGCCTCAGCTGGCGGAACTCAGCGCTGGTTTTGAGACAGAAGATCCAAAAACTCAACGTAATGCGCTTTTTGCCACGCTGATCCATTTGATTCCCAGGCTTCTCGATTCCCGCCCCCTCGTTCTTTTTATCGATGATTTTCACTTCAGCGATGAGGCCACACTTCTCTTACTGCGAAGGATGCTCATTCGTCAGGACATTCCGCTTTTTATCTGTGGGTCTGCCCTGCCGATACACCAGGCAGAAACCCAGAGACAACCAGTCCCCCTTGAGCGCTTCTGTGCCGCACACCATCAGGAACTGAAGATCGATAGGGTCTCCCTGACCCCTCTTTCGGCCACCGACATAGGACGACATTTTCAGTGGGTCTTTCCTCAGCTGCGTTTGCCCAAAGATTTTGAGGAGCAACTGGCCCAGCTCACTCAGGGGAATCCTCTCTTCATCAGTGAGATCATGCGGAAGCTGATTCTGGGCACTAAGATTACCTTCACCGACCAAGGGTGGAGCATCGAATCTTTGGAGGAAGACTATCTGCCCAGGTCCCTGGAGGAGATCGTCCGCCACAAGATCACCATTCTCAATAAAGAGAGCAGGGAATTACTCGATCAGGCCTCCACCTTCGGCGAACATGTCTCCCTGAGCATGTTGGCCGGAAGTACCGAAACGAAGGAGACGCAAGTCACGGAATTTATCGATCAGGCTGTGGCTCAGGGTCTTATTGGGTCACAGTACCAGATGAATGATGAGAATATTCGCTTTTTGAGCAGACGTATTCTGGACATCACCTACGGCGCAATCCAGGAAAAGCGAAAAGAAGAACTGCACGAGCGTGTCGGGAAATACCAGGAAACCCTCAATTCTCAACGTCTCCTCCTTTCGGCGGCCACTCTTGCTTACCATTTCCAGCTCTCGGCCAACCAGAAAAAAGCCCGCTTTTACCGCGACTCGCAACAGGCCTACGATGAGAAAATATTTAATGCGGAAGAAGCTATAGATTACGCCGGAGAAAGGTTGTCCAATGGTGGTCCTCAGGACGTTCCCTTGAATCCCGCCGCTCTGGTCCATGTCCCAGAAGTGATTCGTGGGCTGTTGACAACTCATCGTAAGTTCAAGCTCTACCCATCCGGCAGCCCGGCCATTGTCAGGGCTACCGGACAGTTTAGGGAATCCATTGAAAAAATTCTGGCTCACAGTGACCGCCTCAACATCACCCAGGTCAAAAAAAATCTGTCCGTGAACGGCGAAACCTTGGATGTTGCTGGTTTTAAATCCGTCGCTGAGGCTCTCGCCATTCTCATGAGTCGTCTCTCCTTGCAGGGCATTGCCTTTTCTCGAGGTCTCACCGGAAACGAGCTGAAGGTTATGCTGGAGTCCTTGGATGAGGTCAGCACAAATATGATCGATCGGCATTTCTGGAGGCGTTTTGTAGCAAAACACGATCTCCTTCATGTCGAACTCGAACAGGTGCGCTACACCGCCATGGGGAAGTCGGACAGAAGGTTTACCGGGGCCGGGACCTTGCAGGGAGATGCCCCATCCCCACCCGCTCGCGGTTATACCAGCCTTGTTGCTGCTGATCGAGGGCTGGATGAGCAGGATTTGACCCAGATTCCCACAGTCGTCCGGAGTCTGCTGACGACCTCGACCAATATTAAGCTCTACCCTCCAGAGAGTCAGGTGATCACCGACTCCATTGAAGAGCTGCGGGCAGTCCTTCAAACCCTCCTGGAGAAACGGCCCGCTCTCACTCTGGCGCGGGTTCAGGAGGCTCTTTTGGTCAACGGCAAGAAAGTGGATACCAAGAATTTTAAGGCCATCGCTGATGGATTTCTCCGCCTCTTGGAAGCCATAGGACTCAGAAGTCTGTCATTCCTGAAAAACGTCTCCACTCAAGAACTGAGAACTTTTCTTGCGGCACTCCGAGAACCTCCGGTCGATGGATTCGATAGTGAGGTTTGGCATCGATTAGCCAGGTTGCAGGGGATAACCGGAATTCTCTTTGACCAGCGCACCTATGAAATCCTGGAGAAGCCTGTTGGCATTGGGACAGGCCAGGAAGAGCCCTCGGAGGAGGCTGTCACCGAGGTCAACGGAGAACCTGAGCAGTTCCGACCTTCTGCAGCTGCAGACCCCTCAGGACAGGCGGGTGTAGACCCTGAAACAGGACAGATCACTGACGCTTTCTTGCAATCCGCAGAAACGAGGCTGCGCGATCTGTTTCTCAAGGGAGATGAAGAGCAGTCTGAACGGATCATCCAACAATTGTTTCAGGACTTTGCACTCCAGACCTCGACGATCCGCACCAAGGTCATCCATGTTTGTGGCAGTTTGCTGAAAGATTTGGGCCTTGCCTCTCAGCCTCAGTTAGTGGAACTTCTGATCGATCCCCTTCTCCTTGCTTTGGCGGCAGAGGAGGAACCTCGACTTCTCGAAGAAATGGGCACCCTGCTTTACCAAACTGCGACCAGTCTTATCCACTTTTCGGACTACAGGCGCGCCAGCCGAACCCTCACTTATCTCGGCAAGCGCCAGGGACAACTGAAGAAGAGAGGAGAAGGGACCCTGCTGCCGGTTTTCATTCGTGAACTGGAGCCCGAAGCTCGGCGGGTACTTTCGGAGAATCTGAAATCCCAGGAGCCCAACCGGCTGCAAGAGGTCACCCAACTTCTCGGCAGTCTAGGATCCGTGGCCACGCCCCTTCTTATTGACGTCATCAAAGAGGAAGATAACCTTGAGGCGAGACAAATTGCTTCCCGTTTGCTTGGTGAGCTTGGGCAAGAGCCGGTCACCCTTCTGAAACGTGAACTGGTGTTGGAGGGATTCGCCCAGCAACGGGTGAGAATACTGGAGGTCATCGACAAGATCACTCGAGATCTGAAAAAAGAGCTGAACTACGCTTTAGAGGACGAGAGCCCTCAAGTACGGCGAGCAGCACTTCGTCTGGTAGAACGTTCGAACGACGAATGTCTTACCTCACTTCTCGTCGATCGTACCAGCCACAAAGACCCGACTGTAGCGACGGAGGCCATGAAGTACTTGGGTAAAATCAAGCCTGCAGGAGCTGCGGAGGTGCTTGTTTCCCTGCTCGAATCTGCCCAGGACGAGCAGCGCGTCATCGCCTCCTGCCGGGCACTCGGACTAATAGCCGACCCCGTCAGTATTGAACCACTAGCTCAGATCCTAGCCCCGCGGAGCTTTTTCTCGTTCCACAAGAAAAAGAGTCCTCTGGTCCGTGCCACCGCCGCTTTCGCTCTGGCCCAAATATCCCATCCTCGAGTAGCTGAAGTACTGGCTCGCCACCTGGAAGACGACGACTCTCGGGTCCGACAGGCCGCCCGTGATGTCGTGAACGGGCAATAGTGTCTCCTGGTGTCTCACGCCTGATGACAAGATCCTCTCTCCTGTGAAGTTTTGTTGACACCTTCTCTGATCGACTGGGATGGACCCGTTAACGCATGCTGGTGATGATTATCATGCCTTTCAGCCGCCGGCGGTCTGTCAGCTGACGTTGACAGGGCTGAGAAGACAAAAGTTCCCTCAAGTGCGCCCATATTCTTTGAAAATACCTGTAGGTTATTGATTTATAACGATATATGGAAATTCGGATGGGTCCTTTCCGGAGGTTTCTCAAGAGTGGCACATGACTTGCTTTACCATGGGAGTGAATACAGAGTTGAACTCAAATCTTGTCAGGAGTTTGTGAATCATGTTGGAAATAGTCGTCGTTGATGGTGAAGAAGTGGTGACCAGTGAGTCGATCAAGCAGAGTACCCTCATTGGGGCGGAAGCCTCAAAAAAAGGTTTGTGCTTCCATTGCGCTGCTTTTCGGGGTCGAGAAGTCGAAGCCGACATAGAGATTTACTTTGATTCTCCCCTGCTGGGAGATCTGAAGGTCGATCGCTATGTTAAGGCCTGTCGAAGGTGCCTGAATGACTTCAGAAATCTATTGGCAACCGTGCAGTAAAAGTTCAATAGAAGCCCCATCCCCTCCCGCCTGC
The DNA here is from genome assembly GCA_965369785.1 of uncultured bacterium. Taxonomy (GTDB): domain Bacteria; phylum Acidobacteriota; class UBA6911; order RPQK01; family JADFOI01; genus JADFOI01. The sequence goes on along the minus strand of CBDUTA010000060.1, from coordinate 7,795 downwards.
AGAGCCGCTTTCTAGAAAGTTACCTGATTGCTGGATCGTTTCTTCTTAAGCCTCGCCGGGTTAACTTTCCTACCCCTAAACTCCTTTGCTATCCAGACCTCCTATAGTGGTGCCAGCGGTAGGGAATCATGAATGGCAGATAGGGAGGATAAACTAAGAGCCGATTATATTCGCCTTTTTTTCGTACTGAAAGGGCTGGCGTTTTGATCGATGCCCGCTTTTATCATAGCCACCAGACCCTTGGGCAGGCTGGGGCTGCAAGGGAGAACGATGCAGAGCCAAGTCCTTTTGGCAGGAGATATCCATCTGGGTAGGAGCCCCGTCCATATTCCCAGGGATCTCGACCAACACGGTATCTCGCCGGCTGAGTTGACCCCGGCAGAGGGCTGGCTTCGCCTGGTTCGTTTTGCCGTCGAGCAAGGTATTGCGGCTGTCGTTCTGACCGGAGATGTCGTAGCGACGGACCCTCATCGATCGGAGGCATTCGGACATCTTCAGAGGGGCATCCTTGAGCTTGTCCAGAATGGCATCGAAGTCTATTCGGTTGTGGGAGACCATGATGTGGAGGCGCTGGAGAAGGTGACTCAACTGATCCCCGCCTTTCATTTGGTTGGCCAGGGTGGGAAATGGGAGTGGGTGACCCTGTCTTATCAGAGCGAGCCCATCATGAATATCTTGGGTTGGTCTGTTCCCAAGCAGGGAATTGCCCAGAGTCCGTTGGAGCAGGACCTTCCCTTTCCTCCCGACGAAAAGCTTCCCCGTTTCGGCATCCTGCACGATCTGGACAGGCCCGATAGTGTTTACGCTCCAGGCTCCCGCCGTAGATTAGAGGACATTGAGCTCGATGGATGGTTTATAGGCCAGAAACACAATCCTTCCCAGCTTGGCTCCGATTCCCTGGTTGGATATCTGGGGCCGCTGGTTGGGCTCGATCCAAGCGAAACGGGACTCCACGGACCGTGGGTGTTGGAGATTGATGATCGAGGACAATTCTCCATCAAGCAAATCAGCCTGGGTCCGTTACGCTGGGAGGAATTGCCCGTTGCCGTGGATCAGCTAAGCGGCAAAGGGAATCTCAAGGATATTTTGAGAGACTCGATGGCGGCTCTTCACAAAAGGCTTTTACCTCAACTGGAAGGGGTGAAAGCCGTCGGGTGCCGGATCAAGCTTGTCGGACCCAGTGAGCTTCACCGGGATGTCGCTCAACGGTTGAGCCCATCGGACCTGGAGGATCTCAAACCTAGATTTGACGAAGTCCTCTATTTTGTCGAAGGGATCATCGATTTCTCCCGTCTGTCCCTGGACCTGAAACGCATTGCTCAAGCCGGCGATCCTCCTGGACTGCTCGCTCGTCAGCTACTTGCCCTGGAACATCAGGAGGAAGATGCCCGGCAGCTCATTCGTGAGGTCCGTCACAGGCTGGAGAAGGAAGCCGCCTCGTCTGCCTGGTCTCAGCTTGAGAAAATCCAATTCACAGAGGATCAAGTCAGAGAACTCCTATTGCAGGCCGGGCTTTCCGCTCTAAAAGAACTTCTGGGACAGATCGAGCCCAGAAATCAGGAGGATGTCCGATCATGGAGCTGAGGAAGGTCACGGTCCGGCAGATGCCGGGGGTCAAAGAGCCTTTCTCCGTCCAGCCTTACTCTTCACATCTGAACTTCTTAGTAGGTCCGAACGAATCGGGGAAGACCACACTGTGCCGGGCTATACGGGCGATTCTATGGCCTGGGACGGAAACCGATGAGCCCATCAGTATTGAAAGTCAGTGGACTGAAGGGGGTGAGACTCTGACGGCGATCCGAGAAAAGGCAAGTGCTCTCTGGCGGCGCGATGGGAAAAAAACGACTCCCCCTCTGTTGCCAGATGAACGTTTTGCTCGCTGTTTTACCTTGGGACTGGGAGATTTACTCCTGGAAAATGGATCTTCCACGGATACGGATATCGCTGCGGAAATGTACCGGCAGATGTCCGGCAGGTACGATTTAACCGCCATCGGGAAACAGTTCAGCCTAAGCTCGAAGAATGGCCAGGCGGAGAGAAGAATCATTAGCGACCTCAGGAAGAAGGTAGCCGGTATTCAGCGGGCGCAGCGGCACCTGGCCAGGGAGGAGGATCGCCTTCCCGTAGTCTATGCAGAGCGAGACAGAATTCACGCGTCGCAGGCGGAGGTGGATGTCTTGAAGATGGCTCAAGACCTGGCCAAAGAACGAAAGCATTTGAGCCAGATCAGGGCAGCACTTGCAGAATTTCCTAAAGAAATGGGGCAACTTCAAGGTCATGAGAAGAGGGATCTGGAGGTACTCAAGACGGACTACGCCCAGTTTCACTCACCATTGCCCAGCTGCGAAAGGGCGATTCAGGCGGCACGGACGGTCCTCCAAGCTTGCCGATTGCCTCATGGCCCGATTGGAGATGGCGAACTGAGCATCTGGGTCGAGCGGGCAGGGAGCTTGCAAAGAGTGGAGATCAAAGTCGAGGAAAGACGAGACGAGGTTGCGCTTGCTCAGGGAGCTTTAGCGGAAAGTGTCGAGCATCTTGCTCCGGAATCCGCTCCCCAAGGCCTAACCCCTTTGAACCGGGAACTCTTGGGCGATTTGGAGGGCTTCTTGCGCGAGGCGGAATCGGTTTTGCAGGAGAGGATCCGAATCGACACGGATCGAAATTATTTGCAAGAGGGAGGGGAGGGAAAATCCAAAGCGACTCTGGAATGGGGTATGGAGGTTCTTCGAAACTGGCGGGCCCGAAAGGCCCACTCTACAGGGCGCAAGATCATCAGAAATCTCTCCTGGTTAGGGATGGTAGCCCTCATTCTTGGGTTGGACCTGGGTTGGTTCGCCCATTGGTCGGGGTTTGTCCTGGCCGGTGTGGGCATCGGTATACTGGGGGTCATCTACCAGTTTGAACGCAATCGAGACCTTGCCGCACGACAGTGCCAAAAGCAGTACAACAAGCTGCGTCTCAAACCTATTTTCGACTGGTCCCTGGAGGTAGTGGACAGCCATCTGAAGCTGCTGGAGGAGAAGTGGAAGGAGGCCGTAGAACTGGAACGACGGAGGACTCTGCTGGACGAGCTCAAGGCCCGCGAAGAGAGCCTTGCACAAAAAGAACTGCAGGTGGATGAGAAGAGAGCGAAACTGTGCTTGCAATTGCAAGTCGATCCGGGGGGTGATCTTCAACTGTTCCTGTTTGCCAATCGGATCCTCAAATGGGAGGAGGCTCGTGAAAAACTTGCCGGTTTGGAGGCCCAGCTGAGTCGACTGGAAGAGATAGTCCAGGAGAGCTTGGAGGATTTGAATACCTTCTTCAAGAGGCAAGGTGAGCCGGATGTGCAGGATGTGGCTGCCGCCCGGGGGCGACTTGAAGATTTGAAGGTGCGGAGTGCACGGCTTGAGAACGCCACCCATATCCTTGAGAGGGAATCGGCACGGCACCATGAAGTGGAGGCCAGAATCAGGAAACAAGAGGAGCGAATCAGAAGGTTTTGGAAAAAGACCGGGCTTCAAGTCGGAGATCAAAAAACCCTCGATCAGTATTTGGATTGGCTGGATGAATATCGAAATCTGGTGAACGAGGGCAACCACTGCGAGCACAACATCCGGGAGTACGAGAAGAATCTGAAAAGGCGTCAGGATCTCCTTGAGCTAACCTTCGAAGAAGCGGACAGCCGTGTCAGAGTTTGTGAGCAATCCGTGGCCAAGCTGGGGGATGTGATGGGAGAAATCGGTGGTATTGAAGCCAGTATCCGCCAAGCCGGGAAGAAGGACAGTGTGGAACAGGTCCTGGCCGACCTTTCGGAGGGGGAACAACGACTGGAAGAGCGACGTCAGGAAAACCTCTACAAAGTGGCCGGAAAGTTTCTTTTGGAACGAGTGCGTGCCCGGCATGACAAACAGAGTTGTCCAAAGGTCCTGAGGAGTGCAGCAGAACTTTTTGCCAAATTCACCCATCACAAATACAACCTCATTGTGGATGAGAGATCCGACTCTCCCAGTTTTCGGGTATTCGAGGTTTTCAGCCACATTGGAAAGGGTCTGTCAGAGCTTTCCGATGGCACGCGAATCCAGCTTCTATTGGCGGTGCGGTTGGCCTTTGCCGGTCAAATCGAACGGGGCATTAAGTTGCCCATCTTTTTGGATGATGTGCTGACTACCTCAGATCCATCCCGATTCCAGGCCATCGTCGAGAGCCTCAATGTTCTGGCCGCCGAGGAAGAACGGCAAATTGTCTATTTAACGGCTAATCCGTCCGATGCGGTCCGCTGGAGTCAAACCTTGATGAAGAAGGGAGTGGAGCAGGAGGCCCCCATCGATCTCGGGCAAATTCGAGGTATGGCTAAAACGACCTCCCCGATCAAGAAAGTTACGGGACCAGCTGTGGGCGAGATTCCTTCTCCGGAAGGACGCTCCGCAGAGAAATATGGTGCTTTGTTACGGGTTCCGTCCCTGGATCTCAGCAATCCCGTTTCCAACGTTCATCTGTTTTACCTTCTGGGTGATGATTTAGGGACTTTGTATGCCCTTCTGAAGGCACCCTTGGAAACGGTTGGGCAGTGGCAAGTTCTGGTCGATGGGGGTGGGCACAGGGTCATCAATGAGCACAAAGCGGAGCGTCTCTTGGCCCGCATCGATTTGATGAAAGCCTTCTTAAGGAATTGGCGGATCGGTCGCTATCAGAAGGCTAAAGCGAAGGTTTGGGCGGCTGCAGGAAAGAGTGATTCTAACCTCGATAGCCTGAACTCCCTGTTCGAGGAGATGAAGGGCGACATTCGGGGGCTTCTTTCCGTGCTTCGCGAAGGCCGAGACAGCCGAACCCAGCATCTCACAGCGGTTGACGTGGAAGAGTTGGAGGATCGTCTCGTGAAGGGTGGCTTAGTCGACAAGCGCCCTATTCTCAGCGAGGATGAAATCGTTATGGCCGCTATCCCGGCCGTAGAGAGTTGGGTGAAACAGGACGCGCTCTCGATTGAGGAAATCTCTCGGCTCGTGCACGAATGGTATGTCCAGACTGCCCACTGAGAGTTCGGCGGTTTTCTAAAGAGCCCTGTAAGGGCGGCACTGCTGCGACAAGGCGGATGGCTTCGCTGCTGGAGTAGAGAATTGATGCTTAACTGGCTTCGGACACCACTTGGAGTCGCTTGACCTCCTTCGAGTCAGAGGTGTTTCCAATTGGACGCTCTTGGAGGATCAAGTGGGTGGCAAACAGGATAAATGATCCTGATAGATGGACCGCCAGCTCTGCATAGACCTTGGACATGTTGATCGTCTCACCTGAGGGAGCGCCTCTCCCCAGCGTGTCGCTAAGAAAGGAAAGAGATTTCAACACCTGGTCTCCAAAAGCACGGCCTACGCTTTCCACCGAGTTCGCTGAGGATCCATAACCGTCCAGTGACTCCATCAAGGACCCGGCCGGCGATCGGTCTGAGTCGAAAGACGATTTCAAAACGCTCTCGAGACTGCTGCAAGTATGGTCTATTGCAGCCTTGTAGTCTCCCGAGGCCAAGTCGTTTTGGGCTTCATGGAATTGATCCAGGGCTGCGACCAAACGGCTTTCACCACCCTCCAGAGGTTCATTTGACGGAGCTGTGATTGGCCTGGGAGGGACATGAGCTGCGTTCCCGGGAAAGCGGCCATCTTTCATTCGCCGATCTGATTGGTACTCCTGGAATGCCTTGTTTAGTGTTCGTTGAAAGTCCAGTTTATGGTGATTTTCTGAGTAGTAGTAGAAGAGCTCGAGAACATCTAGTATTTGTGCAGGCTCCGTCCTTTGGACAAAGTCCTCCAACTCTACGGATACTGGGTCTCCGTTGTCGTCAAATGTCCAAAGCTTCTCTACCCCATAGAGTTCTTCCAGCCCCTCAGTGACCTCGGTTAACACGTCGGTTACTTCGAGGACCCAGCTATCCGAGGGGCTCCCAGGAATCTCAATGGGGAAGTTGAACTCCTCAAGAATTATTGAAATTCGTTCCCTGAGGCCTGTGGGAAGCTCAACAGGGACATGCTTCCCAAACACCACCCTCTCGGAAAAGAGACGAATCGTCTTTGCCACCATAAGGAACCTCCAGTCCGCCGGTCTGCGACTATACTGCCTTGCTGTGACAGAAACGGGGTCATTTGGCAGCTAACCCGCACTTCTCACACCCGATCTACTGCATCGGCGCAGCGCACTCAGGCCGCCCCTTCCGCCGCTTCGTGACGAGTAGGTGTGAGAAATGCGGGTTAAGACGAAAAGCTGCCCCCTTTTCAAATTGCCATAAACCTCTTGGAGGTCTACCCTCTAAGAAGCAAAGGTGGTTCGTAGGATCCGTCCGATATTCCAGAAGGCTGAAGAAAAGGGGGCGTCTTTTTGTGCAGAAGCTCGGTGATGGGAGCAGAGGCGAGGTGAAGGCAGGGGTTTTAGTGGTTCTGGCCCTCTTTATTGGGATTGTCGGGACGAGCATCGGACTGATACGGGCGGTTCAAGCGGAAAGAGAGATCCGCCAGAAGGTCGAAGATGCCCGTCAGATATCGGATTTTCTGGTCCGTTTGTTTGAGGTTCCGGATCCCAGTGAGGAACGGGGAAGCACGATCACGGCAAAGGAGATTCTCGACAGGGGCGCGGAGAAAATCGAGCGGGGATTGCCCGATCAATCCCTGATGCGGGCTCAGATGATGCAGACCTTGGGCCGGGTCTACAGCTCTCTCGGTCTTTATCAGCAAGCCCGGCCGTTGTTGGAGGAGGCACTTGCGATCATGAAAACGGCCGGGGAAGAGAGCCGTTTGGAGATGGCCGACGGTCTCCTCGAGTTGTCCTTTGTCTATGGCACTCAGCGTCAATATACAGAAGCACTCGTTCTGAGCCGAGAGGCTCTCTCTATCCGCGAAGAAGCCGTGGGAGCCGATCACGTAGAGGTGACCCCGGCACTGGACCGGTTAGGCACATTGCTTCGAGACACAGGTGACTATGCACAGGCACGGAAGCATTTCGAAAGGTCGCTGGCCATACGCGAGAAAGCTCTGGGACCGGAGCACATCGAGCTTGTCCGAACTCTCACCGAGCTGGGCAGGCTGGACCATATGACCGGTCAATACGAGGAGGCGGTCCGACTCTATGAACGTGCTCTCTTGATCGGGGAAAAGGAGTTGGGAGCGGACCATCCTCAACTCGCTCAGTCTCTGAGCGAGTTGAGCCTCCTCAAAAGGAGGATGGGTGACGATGAGGAATTGGAGGCTCCTCCCGAGCCGCCGGAGCCATTGTTGCCCACCCCGGAGAGGGTGATGGACATAAGTGTTCCTACCGTTCACGCCCAGCGGGCACCACTTCCCATTGAACCCGTATCGACAGGCCAGCCCGTTTCTCCAGGGATGGAGACTGTGGGATTTACCGTGCAAATCGCGGCTTTCCGAACACGTCTGCAAGCCGAAGAGTTGATGGCCGTACTGCAAAACGAGGGGTTTGTAGCCGACATCTTCGAGCCCGATAGGACAGAATCCGCTTCTTACTTTCGAGTTCGCGTGGGGCGGTTTTCGACTCGACGGGAAGCGAGGGAATTAGGGTCGAACCTGCGCAAAAGGTTCCCCAGGCAGATAGGGGATTTCTGGATCATTCCCTATGAGCCCTAGCATTTAATTAGGAAGCTTCTTTTCTGGCCAGGCGCTCAGCCAATGCCAGGATGTCTTCGGCTGAGCTATCTTGTGTCTCCGCCATGTGTTTCGCCAACTCCAGGATATCTAGGGCCGCCAAGTCCTGCGGGTATTCAGCGGAAATGGACTCCAAATCTTCCAAAAAGTTGGAAGCGGAGGTCTCTTTCTCTTCTTCT
>CBDUTA010000059.1:0-13642 GCA_965369785.1 uncultured bacterium | reverse complement strand
GGTTAGAGAAGTGGTCGATTCCATTAGGAGTATCCGAGTCTCAGCAACAAAACCACGAACCAGTTGACAGTTGCTGGCAGGCAACAGACGATAGGCCCGGTGATAACTGACTTGTTCTCCCGTTCTCTTTGCTTTCCTCTCTCTTTGGTGCTGGGACTCTTGGCCGGGACCACCCTTTTGGCCAAAGACGACCTGGTGATGACGGCCCGCTATATAGAGACCCCGATCGTTATTGATGGCAATCTGGACGAGTCGGCCTGGACTCTTGTGGAACCGGCCACCGACTTTGTTCAGACCAACCCTCTGCAAGGTGAGCCGGCCACGGAACGCACCGAAGTGCGCCTTCTTTATGACCATGAAAACCTTTATGTGGGGGTCTACTGCTTCGACTCTGTGGGCCGAGAGGGAATCGTGGTCAACGATGTGACCCGCGATTATGCTTCCTTTGAAAACGATCATTTTGCTGTGGTGCTGGACACCTTCGATGATGACCGTAATGGATTTTTGTTTGGCACCAACCCCGGAGGAGCCAAAAGGGATGCCCAGACAACGGGAGACGGCAGCAATATCAACTTTGACTGGGATGGAATCTGGCAGGTGAAGACACAAACGACCGAGCAGGGATGGCAAGTGGAGATGGCCATTCCCTTTAAGACCCTGCGTTTTGGAGAGGGGGACGATCAAACCTGGGGTGTGAACTTCACGCGACGCATCCGCCGTAAGAATGAAGTGGGCCACTGGTCCCTGGTCTCTCGACCTTACCGGATGAATCGAGTCTCTCTGGCCGGTACCCTTGAGGGCCTGGGCGGCATCCGCCAGGGCAGGAATCTCTACTTGAAGCCCTATATCTCCATGCCCATGACTCGCCTGGAAGGCGACGATGTGGATTTCATGCCGGAAGTCGGCCTGGACGCCAAGTATGGCGTCACTCCCGGTCTGACTCTGGATCTGACCCTGAATACCGATTTTGCCCAGGTTGAGGCCGACGTGCAGCAGATCAACTTGACTCGATTCAGCCTCTTCTTCCCTGAGAAACGAGATTTTTTTCTGGAGAACTCCGGTGTTTTTGAATTTGCCAACACCAGTCGGCGTTTCGGGAGGCGAGATCTGGTTCCCTTCTTCAGCCGTAGAATAGGCATCGAGCAAGGGGAGATCGTTCCCGTTTTGGGAGGTGTTCGATTCAGTGGCAAGGCGGGTCCCTACACGCTGGGAGTCCTCTCCATGCAGACCGACGAGTTTGAGGTCACGCCCTCAACCAATTTTTCTGTGCTTCGACTCCGTCGCGACATCTTACGCAATTCCGACATCGGCGGGTTGTTCATCAACAAGAAGGTCAACGGCGGAGATTTCAATCGGACCTATGGGACCGACGTTAATTTGAAATTCTTGACCTATTTGAACATTTCTTCCTACATTCTGAAGACCGACACCACGGGCCTAGATTCTCAGGAAGGAGCAGGGGCTTTTAATGCTCGCTGGAGTGATCCCTTCTGGGATATCGAAGGTGAGTATCTCTCTATTGAAGAGAACTTCAATCCTGAAGTGGGTTTTGTGCCGCGCACAGGAATTCGAAAAACCTTTGGCGAGCTGGCCGTGAAACCCAGACCCGGTGAGAGCATTGGCTGGATCCGCCAGTTCAGGCCGGGCCTGACACTCGATTACACCACCGATCAGAACAATACTTTGCAGACTCGTGTCGTGGATGGCAGCTTCTTAATCGAATTGGAAAACAGCGGCGAAATCCGGTTCGGTCACAAATCCAGATTCGAACGCCTGAACGTGCCCTTCGCCATTCGACCGACTCAGGAGATTCCGGTGGGAGACTATCAGTTTGCAGATTTTTCCCTCTCTTTCTTTACCGACCGTAGCCGCCTGTTCAGTGGCGATGCGGGCATTGAGACCGGCGAGTTTTTCGACGGGGAAAAGGACTCCTACCGTTTAGGCTTTCAGCTGCAGCCCAGTTATCATTTCCTTGCAGACGTAGGCTGGGAGCACGACGACGTCCGCCTGCCCTCGGGAGACTTTACCAACAATCTACTCACCTCTCGTTTTCGCTATTCCTTCAACACCACCCTCTTCTTAAACGCCCTCGTTCAGTACAACAGTACTCTCGAAGAGGTTTCCAGCAACATCCGTTTCAATTGGATCTACCAGCCCCTCAGCGATTTTTTCCTGGTTTACAACGAAAGACGTGCCTCTACCGGAGAGGTCGTAGAAAGGGCCTTGATCGCAAAGCTCACTTACGTGTTTGATTTTTGACCGATCCGCGCGGGCTTATCGGATCGTCAACCAGCCCGCCATCAGGAAAAATAACAGGATCAGCACCAGAACCGTGGAGGTGAGTGGACGGTTTTTATAGCCTTCACCCACCCACCGGGTTCGCCCATTCAAGATCAACAGGGTTATCGCCAACATGGGCATAAAGAGGGCTCCCCAAATGGCGTTAAACTTTTGCATGTTGGCGAATCCAACCCAAAGCCCGATCATGGGAAGGGTGGCCATGGCGTACAAGTACCATCGGTAGGATTTGGATTGGGTATCGATGGAGCGTTGTGGGGAGGGTTGACCTTCTCCCATCATTCCCCAAAGATCCGTAAACAGATAAGGAACACTTTGCCAGACTCCCAGCAGGCTGCTGAAGACGGCACCGAATGCCCCCAGCAAAAAAGCCCACTTACCGATCAGACCCAGTTGTCCTACCAGTTGATCGGCTAGTCGGATCACCAGGGTGGCGCCGCTGCCTTCAATCTGGATCGTACTTCCGATGGTAACCATAGCCAGACCAAACAGGGCGGTCATTGCGTAAGCAATCCCCAGGTCGATCCGGCAGACTCGCAAATGATCGGTGCTGAATCGTTCCTCCTCACGGATCCAGTACCCGTAGCAGAGGACCGTTACCGTACCGCCCACACCTCCCATCAGGGCAATAGTCCAGGCCAGGCCTTCACCATCGATTTGAGGGATGGAGGGCAGCAGCAACCCGCTCATGAGTTGGCCCCAGTTCGGTCTCAACAGGATAGCGGTTGCCAGGACGGTGACAAACATCAGACCAATACAGACACTCATCACCTTTGCAAAAAGGGAATACCCACCCACACGAACCAAAACCACACCGATGAGGCTTAGAAGGATTCCGTAGATGATTTTTCCGGTGACTGGATCCTCGGAGATGGGCAGAATGGCTTGGGCAGCAACACCACAGGCGCTCATCAAAGAAGCGGAGACCATGAAGCTCCAGGCCAGAAGATAGGCCAGAAAGCCATAGCGGACAGGGCGTCCCAGATGGATGACCACTCCCTCCAGCAAGGTGTTGCCGGTAGCCAGTTGCCAGCGGGTCAATCCTTCGTTGAGAACGAATTTGAAAAAAGCCCCGAGGAGCACCGCCCATAAAATGGCCACTCCCAGTTGGGCTCCGCTAAAGGTGGCTGCTGCCAGATCTCCCGCACCCACTCCGGTGGCTGCAATCAGCATTCCCGGACCAATAATAGACGATAAAACCAACTTTTTGGCCATTTGGTAATCTAATATCTATGAGTATGCGCTGGATGAAAAGAAAAAACGGGGAATGTTCCTGTGGACGGTGACAAACGTACTTGACAAAAACGAGGATACTGCGGTAGCATAATGGGTTAAAGCTAAGAAATATAAGGTTATAGCGACTGTTATAGCTTTTCAGTAAGCATCTGCTGATCGTTGATCCGCAAAGAAAAAGCGAGGTACAAAAAGTGGCTGGTAAAGACCTATCTGATCTTCTGGTGAACCCTCATGCAAGGACAGGACAATCGAGCGGGACGAGTGCTCCAGCTCCAGACATTACTCGGAGCCGACCGCCCCGAGCTAGGGTGGATCTGGTGACTGTTCTGTCGATTGCTGCATTAGTTTTGGGCGGAGTGCTGGGCTATTTTTTATGGCAGCAGAGCGTTCAGGCCGAGGCCTTTCAAGCTCAGATGGAGGTTGTCGGTCAGAGCCTGGAGCTTGTGGTGAAAAGGTTGGATGGGAATGGCGATCAGCTTGCCTCGCTGCAATCCCGGCAGGAAGTCACTATAGAGCGCGTGGGCTTGACCCAACGGGACCTCAAGAGAGCACAGGAAATGGCTGAGCAGCTCAAGGAAGAGCAGGCCCTGAGTGTCGTGGCACTGACTGAGGAAATTGCTCTCAAGGCTCAGGAAGTGGCCGAGTTTCAGGAAGAAGCGGGTCAGAAATTTGAAGGTGTGGATGAAGAAATTTCCACCGTCAAAGACACTGTGGCACTCAATCAGCAGGAACTCACGAACACACTGTCGAAACTCACAGAACTGGGTGTGCGAGTGACCGAGCAGGGCAATATGATCGCCACCACCGGCGATGGACTGGCTGAGCTGATACGGCGCGGCGAAAGAGAGTACGTCACCTTTGACTTCCTCAAGAAGAAAAAGGCCCAGATTGCTGCCATCTCCGTGGAGTTGCGCAAAGCGGATACCAAACGCCAACGCGCCGATTTGCATATTTTTGTAGACGATCGAAAGATGGAGAGGAAGAATATCAACGTCAATACTCCCGTCAATTTTTACGTGGGCACCGAGAAGCTCCGGTACGAACTGGTCATCAACCAGGTGCTCAAGGACCAGATCAAGGGTTACGTCAGCGTTCCCAAGGGAAAACTACCTCCGGGAACTCCTTCCTTGGGAACCCCCCAGGAGACTGAGGTCAGCCTGGTCATCCCAGCCCGCTGATCGTCACTTCGTGCTTTCGTGCGCGCTTCGCGCGCAAAAAGAGGACAAAAAGGACTTCGTTTTGAATTTGAAATTTGTGATTTTGAATTTGTTTGGGATTTGGGATTTGGAATTTTGAATTTCCGCTGACGGGGTTAGCCCGTCCCCGGAACCACCCCAATACCGCTGTCGTTGTGTCCATTTTCCCGTTTCCGTGAATTTCCTGCCATCTTTATATACTGCTACCACCCCTTTGGGGTTACACTCTGAGGGAAATTTAAGGAGGGAGGCTCCGGAATGTAGGAGGCACCGCGGGTAACCTGCACTTTCGGAATGTGGGAGGCACCTCAGGTGCCGAACGGCCCTGAGGCCGCTCCACCCATCTTCCTACTTCGCCACGAAAAACGTCACCGCATTGGACACCCCACCCTGCGGCCTGGGGTTCTTGACCACCACTCGATAGCTGCCCCTGCGGTTCAGGAGACGGCCCGGGACGGTTACCTCCAACTGGCTGTAAACGGGATTGAAAAGAGTTTCCCGCAGCATCGTGCTCGCAACCGGAGTGGGCTTCAATTTCACCCCGTCGAATTCCACCACCGACTCGTCCACCAGGTTGGTGCCTTCGATTACCAGTTTGAGATCGCTGTTCAGCTGGTTGGAAGACATCGGATAGATCACCCGCAAGTGAGGAGTGGGATTGATAAAGCCTCCTACGGCAAAGTCTCGGGGCAGGGGATTGACGAAGTCGGCGTGATAGCTGGTATCCAGGACCTGACCATCTTTGATGACCGTGTCGATGGTTCTGGTGTTGCGGATATTGGCCAGAGGATTTTCCCGGACGATGAACAGGTCGGCCAGTTTCCCCACTTCCAGGGTCCCTAAGTCGGGTTCCTGAAGAAACTCGAAGTTGTTCTTGGTGGCGGATTGAATGGCTTGCATGGGGGTCATTCCAGCTTCCACCAGAAGCTCCAATTCCCGATGGATGCACAGGCCGGGAATGATGAAAGAGGCGGTGTCGCATCCTGCCAGGACTTTCCCTCCTGCCTGCACAAACTGGCGGATGAAGTTCTTCCGATTCTCATATCCCTGGGCGACCTGTTCTCGCTGCTGGTCGGTGAGTTGATCATAGGGTTCGTAGTAGAAGATGCGGTCCCAGTGATCGGAAGCAATATAACTCAGGTTCGGATCCTCGAGGTATTTTTGGTCCTCGGCGGTCCAGACTTGCCTGTATTTCGGAACCCACCGCGCTGCCGTATTGACCTGCTCGAACTCAATGCTGACGTCCTCCCGAACCAGCAGAGCCGCTAGTTCCTCAGACTGGGCCGGGTCCATGTAGGCGTGATAGAGGAGAAACAGGGGGAAATCGACGGCAATTCCCAGCCGCACAAAGGCCCGCAACTCCGCGGCTTTGACGGGGTCGGTGATGGTGGCCAGAGCAATCCCCGACCCGTGAGCAATCCCATCCACTCCCAGAAGAGCCGCCTGCCTGGCATCCAGGCTTCCCAGATGGGCGATCACCTTTCTTCCCAGCTTATGAGATTCTTCCGTAATGGCCTCCAGATGGTCGGCGGCCAGTTCGGTGTAGACCTTGGTCAAATTGTACTGCTCGCGGCCTGCTCCATAGCCTCGAATGACGCGCCGGGCCATGTCGGGGCTGTGCAGCACCGGCCGCAACGAGCCACTGTCCGGGCTATCCCAGATCAGTCGCCCGAACAGGGAATGACTGGCGGTGAAGATGCGAGGGCCCTGCATGCGCCCGTCCCGGATGAGGTCTCTCTGGGCCAGAGTCCATTCCCCCGATTCCAGATCCACAGCCGAGGTTACCCCGTGAGCCAGAAAGAGCTCGGGCATCCACTGCTGCCAGTGAACGTGCATGTCACTGAAGCCGGGCAGGATGAATTTGCCATCGGCCTGGATCACCTGGGCAGCTGAAGGTATGCGGACACTTCCCCTGGCGCCCACGGCGCTGATCCTGTTTCCTTCAATGACGATCACTGCATTCGGTACAGGAGCCTCTCCTGTTCCCGAAATCAGTGTCCCTCCCTGGATAACCAGCCGGTTGGGGCTCAGGAACCCGTCCTGTGCGAACAGACCAAGGGGAAGGATGCTCGCTAAACACCCGATCACAATGAATTGCACGAGTCTTTGTCGCATGTGTGAAAAAGAAAAAAGGGACATCCCATCCACTTCTTAGTGGCGGGGGATGTCCCTTATGATCTACGGACGAGGCTCAGTTGCCTCTTTGTTCTCCCAGGAATTCAGCGGCCACGTCTTCATCTGAAAAATCATATATGGGTCCCACCGGCTCGATGCCAAGGTCGCTGGCCAGGGACTCCTGCACCTGAATGATTTTTCCGCCGACCATGGTCAGGGGAGTGCGGATTTTCAAGAGGTCATCCACTGGAACGGTAAAGTAGTCGCGATCCAGAACCACCAGATCGGCGAACTTGCCGGGTACCAGCGTGCCCAGTTTGTCCTGCTTGAGGATGTATTCAGAGGCCCATGAGGTCCACATCTTCAAGGCATGCACGCGGTCAATCCGCTCTTCGGGCTGCCAGACAACCCCATCAAATTTGCGAGTCACAGCCTGCCACAGCTTGTTAAAGGGCGGGGTAGAGCCATAGTGCTGTCCCACCAGCTTCACACCCGCATCGATCCAGGTCTTGAAAGGCAGGATAAAGGGCTGGATCTGGTCTCCGTAGTCCTTAACCCAGGCGGGTGATTCTCCAACCAGGTCGGGACCGCAGCTCAAGATGATGCCGTAATCTTTCAGTTGCTGGATGATCTTGGGGTCTTTTCCGATCAGATTGCAGTGCTCGCCGGTCATCCTCATGTCGCGTACCTGCTGCATGCTCCAGCCGTTCACTGCCCGGGCCCGATCGATCATCTCAAAGAAAGATCGCGCACTTTCACTACCGCACATATGCACGCCCGCCAGGCGCCAGCCTGCCTTGGCCGCGTTCTCGAGCGTGTCCCAAGGCAGTTCACCGGGTGCGGGGCAGACTTCTCGAGCTTTGATGTGGGGTGGAGCGATGGTATCGGGTCCTGTACAAGACTCCGGGTAAAGCGAATCCCAGCGCTCCGAGGCCACGCCGTCAATCCACAGATAATCGTTTCCGATTCCTTGCAGGACTCCCGTTCGTCGATAGATTTGACGGGTCTGCTCGGGATCGGTGGGCATGCGATGGATTTCATAGTGGGCCGAGAGGCGAATGGGCATCTGGTCTAATCCGGCCAGGGTGGCATAGCCGCTCATGATCTTGGGGAACTGAATGCGGCTGGAAAAGGTGGTGATTCCTTTGGTGGATGCTTCCTCAGAGATGATCTTGATGGCCTGGGCCAGAGTGTTCAGAGGGAGTTTCTCAAGAAACAGCTCCCAGGTGATGACCGACATCTCCTGGCTTCCCACCCATCCGATGTCGGCAATGTCTTCTCCGATGACATCCCCGTGCATGGTCTCGTGAATGGAGTCGGCATAGCCGGGGAAAAACTCTTCCAAGACCTCCAGAGCTTTGGAATTGACGTTTCCTCTCAACCCGGGCTTCATCAGCACGGGGTTCTCCGGTGCCCACAGATCGATAGTCTTGCGGTTGGTCAAACGCCGAGTCATTTGCCACAGGCGGAGTTGCTGGGGTGCTTCCTCAGGATGACGTCCCAATTCAAGGACGATCCACTCACCTGGGTCCACCTTCGAAACCGCGTCCTGGATGGCATCGCGGATAATGCCCTGGGTCTTTTCCAGGGAGTTGGGATCCGCTGTGGCTTTCGTCACAAGGACTCCTTCGGGAGGATACTTAAAGCCCAGCCGATCCAGGTGTTGCACGGCTCGGCCATACATGTGGCTGTGGGGCTCAATAATACCGGGAATCAGGGTTCTTCCCTTTAAATCGAGAACCACGGTGTCCGGACCTGCCACGGCTCTGATCTGGGCGGTCGTTCCCACTTTCATGATCTTGTCACCCTTAACGGCAATCGCGTCATAGATGTTTCCAACCGTGGTCGAGCGGGACTCATCGTCCATGCTCACCACCTTCCCGTTGACGAAGATGGTATCCGCATAGCCGAACTTGGCTACGTCGGGCGCCAGCTGAGCAAACGAGTGACTGGCCTGGAAGACCAACAGCAGGCCCAGGGCCAGGACAAGGGTTTTGACAGGGTGAAGTTCGATTTTCATAAAGCCTCCCTATTGTGACGGTTGAATGATCTTTCTATCGAAACTCGCGATACCCAAAGTAGAATTTCCCTATTCGTTGTCACGGTTTTAGCCGCAAACCGTTGTATTGTCAAGATAAAAGGGAGTGCCAGGGCCCCTCCGGCGCCCTGAAAGAGCGGCACTTGTAACTTCTCCCTTGCATGATCATCTAAAGCAAAGGAAACTGGGGACGCCATGAAACGATACCTGCCAGCCGTAGTCATCACAGCCCTTCTGCTGGGCCCGATAGCGCAGGGAGCGGAGCGGCAGGGTCTCTTTCTGACTTTCTCCGCCCGCGATCAAAACAGAATCTATTTTCGTGATCTCAAAGAAGAAGAGGTTGCCCTTTACCTGGACGAGCAGCCGGTCGAGATCCGTTACTTTGGTTATCGCAAGGTTTCCACCGCCTTCGCCTTCATTATTGAAAACAGTCCCCGCACCGCCCAGTACCCACGGCGCATGTCTCAAATGGGACAGAACAACATTGTGGATTATGTGATTTATGGGTTGCTGGATGGTGTCTTTGCCCCACTGGTGGAAATGGGTCCCGTCATGCTGGCTGAGTTTTACAAAGAGTTTTCGATGGTTCAAAGCTTCACCGATGATGACTATATGCTGGATGATGCCCTGGTTCGCATGCAGCCGAATTGGGCTGGGTTGGATAAGGAAAACATCCCGGTGGCCCGTATGCTGGGGCGTGGGGTGGATCTCTTAAAGGATCGAAATGAAAGACGCAAGATCCTGGTGTTGTTCACCGCTGTAGTGGATCGGGAATCCTATAAGAACCTGGAGGAATACCGCCAACTCCTCAGGCATGAAAATATTGAGGTGTATGTTGTTTCCTTTGCCCGCCGCTTCGCGACATCAGCAGGAAACACTTTCGAGCAGCAGATGAACACCTATTACTTTCGCAATCTGGTTCAGGAAACTTCCGGACACTTCTATATTTCAGAAGAGCTCGCCTATCTTGACGATGTATTCGTTGATCTGAAGTCCCGTCTTACCAACAGCTATACCCTGGGCTTTTATGTGGACGCGGGCGATGAGCCCGCCGAGCACAAGGTGGAGATCGAAATCCTCCGCGGCAAGTCCGACATCACCCACCGTCCCATCCTGATCTATTGAATTCCAGATCCGGACTAATGTAGGGGCGCACGGCCGTGCGCCCTCTTTTCTTCCATCTCTGTAGTGTGGTGGCCGCTCTCAGAGCGGCTTTCCGGAATGTGGGAGGCACCTCTGGTGCCGAACGGCCCTGAGGCCGCTCCCCCATTGTCCCCTCATCTCCCCATGTAGGAAATATCCGAGGCCAGCTGCCGCCGAATCTTTGCGTGCAAACTTGAGGAAGAAGATTCTTTGAGGCTCTTGCGAATCTTGGATAAAGGAGTGGAGGGGATGCCCAGATGACACACCGGTTCTCCCGGCTTGACGGTAGGCATGGTGGCCATGCCCAGCACCAACCCGTTGACCGGGCTCTTCAGGACATTTTGTTCTTCGCCTAAAATGCCATAGTTGGTAGCAATGGCCTGTCCGTTCTCCACCAGATCACCGGGAAGGATGTGGAATCTCAAAATCCCACCCACCTGGGCACGCACCCAGGTGGTCTTCTTGAGATGGGCCTGATAAAGAGGTTTCTTCTGAGAGCCTTCCAGCATGCCCAGCTCGATCAGGACGTTTTCCACGCCCTGGACGCCGAACTCGATCACCGAGGACTCCATTTTGGAGGGCGCTCCCGCTTCCACATTGATGGTAGAGCATCGGGCTCGACAGGCTGCTCTGCGCAGCGAGCCCACTGGTCCCTTATTGGGAAGGATGAGTTCACTTCCGAAAGCCCGTGCGATTTTCTCCACTCTTGGTAAGCTGCAATCCCCCCGTACATTGGGATAGTTGGTGCGCTGCAAAGCAGCGGAGTGAAGATCGATCCCATAGTCACACTTGCGGACGATTTCCCGCATGAAAGTAGCCGCGATCCGCCCGGCCAGGCTCCCCTTGGAACTTCCCGGAAAACAGCGATTCAGATCCCTTCGATCGGGAAGGTAACGCTGATTGCTTTCGAAGCCGAACACGTTGACCACAGGGATGAGGATGACCGTCCCTTGAGTGATTTGACGGATCTTCTTCTGGTACATCAAATCATGAACAATGCCGGTTCCACTGAGTTCGTTCCCGTGAACGGCCGCACAAACAAACACGGTGGGACCGGCTTTAGCAGCTCTCACCACTTTTAGGGGAATGGCGATTGGATCACCGGTGTAGGTTTCTGAGATTTTCAGACGTATATCGAGGACTTGACCGGGATCGATTCTGGTTTTACAGATCACCAATTTTTCGCTGGATTTCATAGCTCCCTCAAACTTGACCATATTGCCTTCTTCCTCTGACGTCAGCCCAGGAACTGGGGAACTTCCCCTCCGAGGTCCGGTGTCAGTTTGTCAGTTGTCAGCTGGTTAGCTGGTTAGCTGTCAGTTGTTTCGAATTTGGAATTTTGGATTTTGAATTTCGCCCCGAAGGGGCGAGGCCCCTCAGGTGCCGAATCCGATAACCCTTTGCCCTTTTTTCTTATTTCCCTGCGAAACAAGGATGGATGAATGGCATCATAAGAGATGGAGGGAGGTTGATGTTTCTTCGACTGCTCATGATGCTTCTGTTGAGTGGTGGACCTGGGGCGTCGGCCGGAACTGTGCTCGACGATGAGACTCCCGTCTCTTACCAGCTCCAGCAGATCTCAGGAGAAACACGAAATATTCAGAAATCCTTTGATGCCCGGCAAATCGCTCTACTTGAAAAACTCAATCGAGCAGACCGCGACCACCTCCCGGATTTAGGGACGATCCTGATTTCCAATCGATGGGATCTTCCCGAGATTGCTTATAGCCCCTTACCGACAGACTACAAGCCAACCAGAGAGTACCAACAACTCTTACTCGTGCATTTGCCCGCCCAGGTTTTTGGAGCTTACGAAAAAGGACTGTTGGTTCGCTGGGGACCCATCAGTTCGGGTCAAGCAGAGTTTCTGACGCCCTCCGGTTTCTTCCATCTGAATTGGAAGTCTCGGAGTCACCGCAGCACGGATAATCCAGATTGGAAGATGCGTTGGTATTTCAATTTCCAGAATGAACGGGGCCTTTCCTTTCACACATTTTCCCTGCCGGGATGGCCAGCGAGTCATGCCTGCGTCCGCCTGCTTGAACGAGATGCCAGATGGCTTTTCGATTGGGGAGAAGAGTGGGAACTGGACGAAAAAGGCTGGACGGTTCTGGATCCCGGAACTCCCGTTGTGATCCTTGGACAGTATGACTTCGGATCCCCTCCTACCTGGCTGTCCGATGGTGCACCTCGCACCATCGTCTTACCCCAAAACTTGCCTAGGTAGCTGCCCGCACAACAGCACAACCCCACGAACTCGAGGTATTGCTAACTGGCCTTTCTCTCTGTCCTTCCGAAAACTTTGCCTCGAATGACCGAGGGATCCGTCTTCAGGATTTGGCACCACCAGATTAAGCTTCCCGGGGAAGTCTTTTGGGAAAGGAACCACTCATAGGCATCTTGTTGACATTTCCTGGCTTTCGCACTGGAGGGATTATTCAGTGTGAGATCCATAAACGCCTGTTTAATAGTACGAATAGCCAATCGGATCGGCCAGTCATCGCCCTTCTTCGCCTCTGGATAAAGGCCTGCAGATGCAAACCTTGAAATCTTAAGGGTCATGGCCTCAACTCCCTTCCTGCGGCCTTCAAGATCTAGAATGCAAATGAGGGACCACAGTCATGGAGAGAGCGAATTCGACGGAAAGTCCCTGGCCTGGGCTTTTCACGGAATTCTCTCAGACAGGAGCAGTGGGCAAGCCTCCAGAAAGGGGTAAGAAACCCAGTCGGCAGGGAATTTCACCCAATGTGACAAAGGGGCTAGACCCAGGCTCTGTGACCCCTATTTGCAAGCGTTGGAAAATAAGCGGGTTATCTGCAGGGAACTCTTGTGGAACGGCGGGTGCATGGGATCAGCTTATAGAGGCTTCCTGAAGAGGTCAGGGATCGTCAAAGAGGGGCGCTGTTTAAGGTGCCTTCTCTATCTTTATTTAGTTCACCAAGAAAAGGAGAAGTCATGAAAGTAAAAAGACTAATGATCACGCAAGTGGGCAGCTGTCCTTCTCACGAGAACTTGAAGAGGGCAGCACAAGTCATGTGTGAGCTGGATTGTGGCTGCATCCCTATCATTGACCCAGACTCTAAGGTCGTCGGCATGCTCACCGATCGTGATATCTGTATGGCGGCTTACAAAAAGGGACGAGTTCTAGGGGAGATTCCCGTCTCAAGCGCGATGAGTAGAGAGGTGCACGGTTGCCTTCCCGAAGACGACCTGACAGTGGCTGAGCTGATCATGGGAAATAAGCGGGTTCGCCGACTTCCTGTCATCGACAACGAGGGACGTCTGGTCGGTCTGCTGTCACTCACCGACATTGCCAGAAGAGCAGCAAAAGAGGAAGGTAAAAAGCGCGTACTGAAAGGCTTGAAGCCCACAGAGGTGGCTCATACCTTAGCCGGTATTTGCCAGCCTCGCCCGTCGAACTTTCCTCTCCAAGGTTTTTAGTTGAGATGGGGAGGGAGCCGAATCCCCGCTTACCCAGCACCGGCCCGCAGGCTAAAGCTTGCGGGTCTGACGGAGCCAACGAGAGCAGTCAGAGCCGTGGGCTTTAGAGACTGTCTCAAATATCGGTTGATCCAGGCGGCTGCGTAGGGGCGCACTGACGTGCGCCCCTACAGGC
>CBDUTA010000058.1:0-13673 GCA_965369785.1 uncultured bacterium | reverse complement strand
TTGACCCCCCAGACGATCAGTGTTGGCGACTTCAGACGCCCCTCCCCGATGAAGTCCAGAGTTTCATCCTTGACCCGATACATCCACCAGCCCGTGCCGGAGTTTCTGGCCAGGGCGGGTCTGGCCGTTATCATGTCTCGATTGCGCTCGACAAAACGAGACCGTAGTAGATCGAATCGTTCAGCTGCCTGTCGCGTTTTGGGCTGCAGAGCGATTTCAAGGGCCTGTTCCACCATCTCTTCCAGAATTTTTTCGGCGATGTTTTCCTTGCTGTACAAGGTCGACAGCAGTCGCTCACGAATGGAGTCTTTGTTGATGGGAGGTCCGCCCGCCACAAAAAAGGCCGGAATATCCCCAGCGACGGGAGGCGGATCACCGGGTGCCACCGTATTACTGTCGATAATGGTCAGGGTCTTGACCAGTTCGGGATGATCGACGGCCAGCCGAGCCACGGGCAGCCCCCCTCTTGACTGCCCCACAAGATGGACTTTTTGAATTCCCTGTTTCTGTATGAAACGGTAAATATGGTCAACCACCGCCCTCATGGAGTAATCGGTGTCGTTTGCAGGGTTATCTGTGAGTCCCATCCCCAGCTTGTCCACCGCAAGCAAATGGAAATGAGCGGACAGCAGTGGGAAAATCGCCGTCCACGCGATTGCCGAGCTGGTCGGACTCCCGAAATGACCGCCGTGGACCAGAACCATATCCTCGCCAGCTCCGGCTTCAAAGTAGCTGGTTCGGATTCCATCGACATCGATGAACTTGCGGGGGCCCTTAGCCCCCGTTTCGTCTCCGGTGACGGCATAGGCTCTGGCCGGACCCAGCCACGGTAAGGCACTCAGGCAAACCGCTGAACGTGTTAGAAAACCTCGTCTTGACAGCATGTGACCTCCTCCCGAAGTTTGGCCGCCCGCGGCCTGGGATGTTCCTCCGTTGATCAGCATTATAGGGCACCTCAGGAAACGGTCCAATCAGGGATCCTCTTTTTAATGAAAGTGGAAAGGCACCCTGAAGCGGTATGCTTGATCTTACGGACAAAGATGCAGTTTTTGAGAAAATAGTCCTTAGGGGATTTTCTCGCTTGTGGAGGAAAGTCATGAAGCTGTTTTACTTCATCATCGTCCTCATTCTGGTCGTTTTAGGGGGCCTGCTCTGGATCAATTTTACGGAGAGGAAGGCGGAGACGATTTTCTCCTCCGATGGCATAGAGATTCGGGTTTTGGAAGCGGAGGTCCAGGGGGTACTTCTCAGAATCATCGAGCCCAATGGGGAATTGAGCATTTTCAGTGATCAGACGAAAAAAGAGGCGTTAACGGAGCTCGCCGAACGGCAGAAGACCCTCACCAGCCAAGCCGAATATTTCTACCACCGACTCAAACGTTACATAGAAAAGAAGTTCGATCGCTAGAGAAGTGCGGATTCGGGGGACTATGGCTCGAGATTCATGCGCCGCAGCAGGTCAGTGAAGCGAGGGTCGTCGCGGAGGGGGTCAAAACCCAGCAGAACGTTGAGACTGATCATGGCGCCCTCACGTTCTTCATATGCCTTTTCCAACCATACAAACGCCTGGTCTTTCTCACCAAGTCGAGCATAGTAGGAGGCAACGGTCCGCGATGAGACATTCCCATTGGCTCTTGCGTAGTCCAGCAACCATCGCAAGTAGGTTTCCATGCCTGAACTCGCGGCCTCTGAGAGTCCGGCGACTTCTTCCTCGCTGACTCCCACAAGGATTTGCCATTGTTGCCAAGCTGCCGCTGCTTCATCGTACAGCTCCATAGCTTCATAAATGTTGGCAAGCCTCTCATACACACGGGGAAGGTCCGGATATATCTGCTGTGCAGCACGCGCCTGCTCGATGGCTTCATCGTATCGATGTGCCCACATAAAATGCAGTACGGCTGCTGTTCTGGCTAAGGGACTGAGCGGGTCAAGCTGCTGGGCACGCTTGATTGCCACGATGGCTTCATCATGGCGTCCCAAGGCCGACATCACAAAAGAATGACCGTAGGGTGCTTCGTAGGAGTTTGGGTCTAGTTCCATGGCCAGCTTGTATTCCTTCTCGGCTTCCTCCAGGTTCCAGTGGAAACTACGTTGAACATCTCCTAGGGCTGCATGAGCTTCGGCGAGCATGCTGTCCAACTCCAGTGCCTTCATGGCCATTTCCTCCGCTTTGGGCATGGCTTCCTCTGCAGACATGACCAAGAGAGGGATGGCAAGGAGGCGGTAACATCGGGACAATGCGGCGTAGGCACGAGCATAGTTGGGATCTCTGTCGATTGCGTTCTCAAAGTGTTGAATCGCGCTTCGATAACCAAATGGGGTGTTCTTAGCCTCTTCGAATCTGCCCTTGAGATAGGCTGCATGGGCTTGGTCATCTTCGGTGTATGTCTTGGTGAGCTGGTTTGCCTCTTCAGGCGTGAGACGAAGACGCAACTCGTCGGAGATTTCCGTTGCGATGCTCTTCCGCATCTCCAGAATCTCTCTGAGTTTTCCATTGAACTCTCCTCCCCACAACTGAGTGTTCTCCTCGACATCAATCAGTTCGGCTCGGATCGAGAGGTCGTCACCTCGCACCAAAACTCTTCCCGTCACCAGCGCCCGTACTCCTAGCTCATCGCCTACGGCTTGTGGATCGATGTCCCGTTCCCGATAACGAAAGGAAGAAGCCCGGGAGATGACCTTCAGATCGTTCATTTGAGAAAGAGAGTTGATGATGTCCTCGGAAATTCCGTCACTCAGGAAGTCCCAGTCCGAATCATTGGTCACGTTCTCAAAGGGCAGTATGGCGATGGAATCAATCGGCTCCTCCTCTGGTGGAGCGGCAGTGAAAGGCCAAAACAAAGCCAGCAACACAACAATGAGTCCTGGTCCACCAACTATCGCTGGCCACAAGTAGTTTCGTTTGGTTTTAGTCGCTACGGGAACGGCGGCACTCACTGATTCTCCCGAAGTATCTCTCTTCAGCCGCTTCAAATCAGCCAGCAAATCTTTCGCCGACTGGCAACGGATCTCCGTGTCCTTCTCCAGGGACTTGTTGATGATGTTCTCCAGCTGATCGGGCACTTCCGGATTCAGTCGCACGGGTGATGGAGGAGCCTTGTGCAGAATCTCATCAAAAAGGGCAGCCGAGGTGTCTCCTTGAAAGGGGAGTTTTCCGGTGGCCATTTCATAGAGCACTACTCCAAGCGAGAAGAGATCGGTACGAGCGTCCAGTTCCTTCCCCAGGGCCTGTTCAGGCGACATATAGGCCACCGTTCCAAGAGCCGTCCCTGGGCTGGTCAACATCTCCTCCTGCACTTGTGCTGTGGGCATCTTCGAGTCCACTTCGGTCTGCTCCTGGGTCAGCTTGGCAAGTCCAAAATCGAGCACTTTCGCATCGCCCCGTTCGGTGATGAAGAGGTTGCCCGGTTTGAGGTCTCTGTGGACGATGCCCTTGGAGTGAGCTGCATCCAGCGCATCGGCAATCTGAATCCCCAGATCCAGGATTTCATCCGTTGGTATGGAGCGGCCCTGGATGTGGTGCTTCAGGGTCTGGCCCTCCAGATACTGCATGACGATGTAGGGCTGACCTTCGTGATCCCCTATGTCGTAGATGGCGCAGATATGGGGATGATCCAGTGCTGAGGCTGCTCTGGCCTCTCTCTGGAACCGCTCCAGGGCCTGGCGATTCCGGGCAAACTTCTCAGGCAGGAACTTCAGAGCTACATTGCGGCCCAAGCGGCTGTCTTCGGCGAGATAGACTTCGCCCATGCCGCCCTGGCCTATTTTCTCAAGAACCTTGTAATGGCTGATGGTCTTGCCGACCATAGAAGTCCCCCCTCGATGCAGTTGTGTTCTAGATGGTACGCCCGGAGGGTGCTAAAGGCAACGGGAAAGGGCGGGATTAGCAAGTTGCTTGACGCACCGCTGCATTAATATCCGCTTGGCGCGGCTCCTTCGCATAACGGAGGCTGGGTTATGTTATTTTCTGCTGAAGACCTTCAGCGCTAGTCCCTTTCAGGGTCAGTAACCGACAAAGGCGGTAACCATCAATGAAACACCTGCGACGATAGCTAGTGGCATCCATAATCCGGTCACAGTAAAGCCCAACGGGATCAGAGCAACCCCAAGTACAATCCGGATGACCCGCTCGATCTTAGGAACATTTTTCGTGATAGCCATAAAATGCCTCCCGCGTATATGAATGAAGGTGTATCAGCAAAGCTCGGCACTGATCCCGTGTGTATACCTCTCCGATGCCACCCTGGCCGAATGTTACGCCGTGAGACAGCCAAAGACAATGAAAAAGAGCAGAGATTCTTTTCTACTGTGGTGGAGTTATGATCAACTCACCTAAAAAGCCGAAGAGTTGGTCAGTCAGCCAAACAACCCGACACCCTTTGCTGACTTTCTGAGTGGAGAGCACTCTTGGAGCTTGTCAAGGTTACTCGTGCATGTTGCCGCAGTCCAGCTCACGCCAGCCACCTGAACCGTAACGTCTTTCGGCAGTCAAGATGGCACGTCGAATCTTGAGAGGTACAAATAGGCCTGTCTCGGCTCTGCCATCAACCCAGTATCCCTGGACTTCGGAGTCTTGAGCTACATTTCCGGCAAGAACATATCCTTGGTGTGGAGCCGTTCCCGTGCCCCGAGGATTGCATGCGAAGACTGCCGTGATCTTGTTGTCGGAAAAGAGGGCTGCCGGTTGACCACCCATCAAGCACAGGGTGGCGCAACCCTTCTGGAGATTTCCATCTGCCATCATGTGGTCCTCAGCAATGTTGTTCCAGGCACCCATCGCGACCTTTCCTTTGACGGCACAGGTGAGGTCAACGATCCGTCCTTTCAAGGTGACGGTCTGGGGATCATCAGCCTGGGCCTTTAGGTCGGTCCTCCAGAAGGACGTTACCAAACCGGTAATGGCCAGGGCCAGCATCAGGAGCGCCCATTTGCTCGAGCTATTGAATTTCATTGCTGACCTCTATTTGGGAAGCTACTCTTTGGGTTCCCGCTCAATTTCCCACCAGGGGCGCCGTCCGCAGCTTGACTTGAGAGGCCTCGCCTTTCTTTTCGGTCCAGGCCACATAGAGCCTCTCGTCATCGACCGTCAACATCGGGTAGATGGCATTCCAGGTCGTATCGCTGGCGTTGTAGATCGGGCTCCATTCCCTTTTGCCAACACTGCGGTGGGCCAAGAAGATGTGAGGTCTTTCCTCCTCAATCCCGACCCAGGCGGCATAGAGGGTGTCGTTTTTGTCGACCGCTACCTGGGTGTGCAGCACCGTATCCGCCGCGGTTCTTGAAATGAGCTGGCGGGGAAGAAAACTCTTGCCGCCGTCCTCGGAGTGGGTGTAGTAGATGCCGGCTTCATCGGGAGCCCGGCCACCGGTCCACCACAGCGCATGGATCCTGTCTTGGGTGTCGACGTCAATAGAGATCCCTGTGTGCGGGCAGCCGATGGGGACCCAGCCATCATCGCTGATCAGGACCGGATCGCTGAAGGTCTCGCCACCATCGGTAGAACGAATCATGACGTGGTCGCGCACATTATCCGGGTTGATATACCCGGAAGGTAGAGCGTTCTGACGATAGGCCACCACCACGGTCTGACCCTTCTCCAGAAACCCTATGGAGGGCCGACAGCAGGGACAGGCTGCTGGGGCAATGGAGTAGTTCTTGGCGAAGGTTCTCCCTCCATCTTCGGAAACCCCCATAAAGAGTTGCTTGGCGTCCAGATCGTTTCGTCCGTCCAGCCAGGCTGCGAAAATCTTCCCATTGGGTGAGGTGCCAATGGTAGAAAAATTGGCGCGGTGGACCTCTTTCTTGTCGTCATTCAAAACCGTCTCCGGGGAGAAGGATTCACCGTTTTGGGCGTGGGTCAACTTCAGGGGCAGGCCAGGATGACCCGGCTCAACAGAAAAGGGAGTCCAGATTGCCGCCACGTTCTCACCTGGGGCGACGGCGAACTTGGCCAGATTTTCGCCCCCATGGCCAGAGATCGGCTTCTGGTTGGCCTGTCGGATCTCAGTGAGTTGTTGGCCGTCACTGCTCACCTTGGCAATAACAATATTGCGGCCCTGCCCGTCAGAGCGCTCTGTCGTCCAGCTCAAAAAGACCTTGCCCTCATCGGAAGTCACCAAGTAGGCATCGGCGGGATTGGTCTCAGGATCTCCCACTACAATGGGTTCGTCAAAGGGAAAAGCCGCTTGAGGCGACAAGTCACTCGCAATCAACGAGTCATCTCCTCGGGTTCCACTGCATCCGGACAGAGCAAGCGAGAGGCACACGACTGCCAAAAGACATCCTTGGATTTTTTTCATTGCTGAGGTCTCCTCCTACATGAATTGTAATCCCTTATTTGTCACCTTAAAAAACGATCTTCAACGCGAACTGGATCTGCCTGGAGGTGGTTTGGGTGTCCAGAATCTGACCGAAGCTTCCGTTGGGGTTGCCGCGCGAGAAAGCAGTCCGCGTGCGTAAGGGTGCACCCAAGTTAGTACGGTTCAAAATATTAAAAAACTCGGCCCGGAAGCTGAGGTTGGCCGTCTCGCTCAGGGTAAACCTTTTGTTGATAGAAAAATCAAAGGTGGCCAGCCCGGGACCTTCCGAGGTGTTGCGTCCCAGGTTTCCATAAAAACCCTCCTCTTGATTCTCAAAGTTGTCTGTGGGCGGACCCCACCAGCCATTGGGATCCCCGGTATTGGGGCTGTTATCGCCACCTGGCTTCAGGTTGGGCCGACTGTCGCAGAAGTCATCGCAGGTTATATCTCCATCCCCGTCAACACCGAGCGCAGCACCGCTGGCCATCTGAACGATGCCATTGATCTGCCAGCCTTCCAACAGCTTGCCCGCTACCCCGCTTAGGCCGCCGCCGTAACGACGGCCGGGTCCAAAGGGCAGCTCAAGCGAAAAGTTGGAGCTGAAGGTATGGGGCGTGTTCCAGCCGGAGAGTCCCCGGTCAAAGGTGTGATCCTCCCAGTCCAGGGAAGTAGTGTTGGAGGTTCGGGTCTCGCCACGACCTCCATGGGTCGATGCTTCATCCATAAACTTCTGCCAGTGATAGGAGATCTGGTACTGAAAGCCGGAACTGAACCTCTTTTTGAGGCCCAGTTTCAAGCCGTTGTACCAGGAATTGGCATCATTAATTGGGCTACTGAGTCCACCATAGGCCGGAAAGGCTCGCTCAGTGCCTTCCGGCGTGTTGGGATCGAAATAACGCCGGCCATCGACCAGTATTCCCGCCGGTCGATTGATCTCTGCGGCGCGAACCAGGTTAACCCCTCGTGAACCCGAGTAGGTCGCAGTCAGGGCCGTGCCAGGAAGGACCTCACGCTGGATACTCAGGTTCCACTGCTGTATGTAGGGCTGCTCAGGCTCCCAGATAAGACTCACGCCACCCCTCTGCACACCGGGATGATCGTCCGTCAGCCCTCGTAATTCGGTGGGGAAGGTGATTCCATCTTCGCGCTCTAAGGTGGCTTGAATAAAAATGGGCCTCCCGGCGGTCCTACCACTAGTGTAAAACCAGGGTAGGAGTTGATCATGGAACAGGCCAAAGCCTCCACGAATCGAAGTTGTACCGCTTCCCGTGGGATCCCAGGCAAAGCCCACGCGGGGCGAGAAGTTCTTGAGCGACGGGTTCTCGGTCCACAAAGGATTGCCGATTCTGGCCTCCAGTTGTGTAGGACTCGATATCGAAGACAGCCGGCCAACCACTTCATTAGGGTTGGTGACAAACTCATAGCGCAGGCCCAGATTGAGCGTCAGGTTGGATCGCAACTGGAGGTCATCTTGAAAATAAAACCCCGCCAGCCACTGGCGCATGCCGGTCATAATACGATCCGTATAAAACAACGTGGCCCCGCTTGAGCTATTCTCCATAAAATCTTTCAAGCTGCTGAAAGCAAAACTACCGTTTAAACGCGCCAGGTTGGCCCGGTTGTATTGAAAACGGCTGCCGCTAAAACCCATTTTCAGGGAATGCCTCCCTCGTGTCCATACGACATTGTCCATGTACTGAAACAGGTTCTGGGTATGAAACTGCGGGGTGCGGGTGGTGGTGCCAAACTGTGACATTCCTCCCCGGATCTGCAAGACGCCCATAGCAAAGCGCTCCGGCACAAACCAGAGGGATTGGGCAACCGAGATATTTTCCATGTCTTCATCGACAGAAACCGAGCGATTGTAAGCAAACCGGAATTCATTCAGCAGGTTGGGAGAGAAAATATGCTTCTCTTCAACGGTTGTAAACTGGTTGCGCTGCGTTCCTGAAATCCCGTAGATGTAGGTCTCGGTCAAGCTCGCACTTTCTGAATCATCCAAGGTGTAGCGCACAAAGAAGTGGTCGCTGTCCGAGAACTGGTGATCGATTTTGATCATAAAATAATCCTGGTTCGTGGGCTGCGGATTGTCGAAGCGGAACTGGCCGGTTCCGTCCCCGTTATCGAGTCCATTGGGGAGCGGGAAAAGGTCCATATAAGGCTGGACTAAGGGATCCACTCCCACATCGCACAAAGCCTGAGTCTCGTCGCAAAGGAACCTGCCACGGGATTCCACATTGGGAAGAAGGCCATTGTGGGCGTTCTCATTGGGGAAAATGGAAATAAAACTGGTGGTCAAGCGCTCGCGCAGCCCTTCATAGCTGCCAAAAACGAAGGTCCGATCCGTCTGGATGGGTCCCCCCAGGGTGAATCCAAACTGGTTGCGCCTGAAGGGAGGCACCTCCTCAGCATCGAAGAAGTTGCGGGCATCCAGGGCACTGTTGCGCAGAAACTCGAAGACCGTCCCGTGGATCTCATTGGTTCCGGATTTGGTGACGGCGCTGATCACTCCCCCGGTAAATCGCCCATACTCGGCGCTGTAGACGTTGGTGATGACACGAAATTCCCGCACCGTGTCCACCCCCGTCAGCGCACCTGCCACGCTTCCCGGAGTATTGCCATAGTGATTCTTAATGTCGGTCCCATCCAGCAAAACGGCCGTCTGATTGGGCCGGGTTCCGCTGATGGTCATCTTCACCCCCAGATCTCCGGTCCGCGATCGGTTGCCCGACATGGGGGTGACCACTCCCTCCTGCAGGGCGGCCAGCTGCATGAAGTCGCGACCGTTCAAGGGCAGGTCGCGGATGGTTTGGTTATCAACCAAGGCTCCCACATTGGCCGTTGTGGTCTCAATCAGTGAAACTTCTGCGGAAACCACCACCTGTTCCGAGATCTCGCCCACCCTCAAGGTGACACCGACCACCGCTTCCTGGGCCATGCTCAAGGTGATTCCCTGAAGCACTGCTGTTTGGAATCCGGCCAGCTCGGCCCGCAGCTCGTATTCTCCCGGAGCCAGCTGAGCCAGCCGATAGCGCCCCTCATCGTCGGAGATCACCGTACGGGTGGCTGCCGTTCCCGTGTTTTGAGCCGTTACCTCAACGCCGGGCAGCACCCCGCCCGTTTCGTCCTTGACGACTCCATTGATGATGCCGGTGGTCTGCTGGGCATAGATCCCAACAAAACTGAAGACCCACAAAATACCGATGGTTAAAAACAGGCGATTGGTGGTGATCATGACAAACCCCCCTTTTTAGGTTGGAGAGCCTGTCCCCTGGCCGGAGACGCAAAGCTCCCCCTGATTACCTTGGATGTGTTGCTCGCTATCGAATTGAAAACACTGCCACTCCCCCAACTCTCTGGAAAGAACTTGCAATTGGAGTATCACTCTTTGACCTCATTGTCAATAGAAAAAAAGCTTGGAACCTCCTACGCCACCGAGCTTCTCAGTGACCTTGTCATGGCTCATGGTCGTGCCGAGTAGGAAGTCCCCAAGCTACAGACAAAGTTGCCTGGAGGCTACGCCGTGAGGCGGCTAAAGACAATAAATAAGAGCAGAGATCCTTGTCTACTGTGGTGGAACTATGATCAATGGAGACCTATGCTGATGAACTTCTTTCCACTGGCCTCCCTGTTTAATTAATACCGCTGTACGCTGCACTCTGGTTTGATTGGTTGTGCCATTAAAAGTGGTGGTGCCCACCACGTAGCCTGTGGTGACGGCGGTGTTACCGTAAACCTTCACTTCTAGGTGCCGGAGTTGTAAGTTACGCTTAAGACCATCATCCAGTGAGGCTTGGAATGCACGTCTTTGTTCTTGAAGAGAATGGGCCTCGCTCATGAGCCCGGTGCCGACAAAGGCGCTGGTTTCGGGCGCGAAATGTTGAATGTAGGCGTTCGCATCCCCAGCGTTGAGTGCGGCGAAATACCTCTCCATCTCTGCCTTCACATCATCCACATCATCGGCCATGGCGACGGTGGTCGCGAACATGCCGATCACCAACAGTGTTGTTAATACTTTCATCTCAGACCTCCCTCTTTGCTGAGAAGGGCTAAAGAGTATGGATTGAAAAGGATCAGACTGACTACTCGTTGGCCCCCCTCAATGTGTGTTGGTTGCAGATGTTACGCCCGGAGAGGGTGAAAGGCAATTGAACTCGCTGTGATCTACTCGATGCGTTCCCAGGTCAGTGTCTGAATGATCCCATTCATAATGGGAGGAGTCGTCAACCTCAGACGATTGCCCGAGAACTGGTAAGACCGAGGCCCATCGGTGATCCTGTTAGGGATCAGGTGGGCTTCCCTGTGATGAATAACGGTACTCTCCGCTTCGTTTACCGTGAAAGTGCCGAAATAGGCAAAATAACTCAGAATGGCCGCCTTTGCTTCTTCTGGGGTAGGTCGCCCGGCCGCAAACTCTTCACGACCCTCCAGCATGAGCTGGAGGGTCACTTGTCCCGTTGGAGTGTAGACGAGCAAGCCATTTTTGAAGGCAGGGGCGGGAACGGGTTCTCCGTTAGACCCACGAAATTCAACCGAGATGAACTTCCAGTTGCCCACGAAACGGTCCTCAATCCGTGGCGTTGACCGCAAGACCAGCGCTGATTCATGACGGTGAACCACCTTCCAATCATCCGATTCCTTGACCCACACCCCGGTCATTCTCAGGTGCTGTCGTTGACGTTCGACACCTGGCCGTTGGGTTGTTGAGATGAGGTAATAGGTGCTGACTGCCGTGTTCCCATAGATTTGCACATCGATATTCCGGATTTGCATATCGCGCTCAGCAGTAGGATCAAATCTCGCATAGGCCCGCTCTTTACTCTGTCCGCCGGAGATGAGTCCTCTTGTAGGCGGAAAGATAGAGTAGGTGGGAGCCTTGTAGGCAAAGTAGCCATCCACATTTCCAGTACTCTCCTTAGCCCTGAAGTCCTTTTCTGCCGCCTTCACCTCATCCACATCTCCGGCCAGGGTGACCGTTGTCAGGAACATGCCGAGTGCCAACAGTATTGCCGATGTCTTCATTTGCTTTCCTCCCTCAGTTAGCTGTTTGGTTGTTGCTTCGATGTTAGCCCTGGAAGGCACTGAAGGCAATGCCAAAAGGCACCACAGGTTGCTTTCCTGCTGGCCACAAGCAGATAGGGGGGAATCGGGAATCGGGGACACGCACGTAGTTCCCGATATTGTCCCCATTAATAAAGGAGTTAAGAGGAGTCTGGCACCGAATTAAGCATTAGGGAGGGCAAGCCGAGGATGCAGGACTAGGGGCTTTTCGGGGTCGAGACCTACCGGAGTCAGCGCCATTCGGTGCCAGACTCCTCTCAACTTGTTGAGGGACAGGAGTCCTTTCGGCAATTACGGGCGTGGCACAGATTCTTTGTTTAGCCCTATCCCAACCCTGGGATTCATAGGGCTGCCAGAGCCATTTTCTCCAAAGCGTGTATCCTATTTTGGGTGTTAAAGGGTGCCCATTCCGAGAGATGGGTAACAAATTATTCCGGACACATAGGTAACACATTAGGCTTCTTTGGGGAGGTGCCCAGAAAACAAGTGTTTTTGTTCCAGCCCAATCCCAACAAACCGACCCTTGATTTTCAGTAGTTTACGGGAGCGAATCTCTGAGGGTTTTTGTTCCAGTGGGTAATTTCGACCTCAAATAGGCCCTCATCAGCCCGCGAGGATGTTCTCCATCGGCAGGACCAGGGGCGGCTCGCGATGGAAGCTGAGCTTCTCCATGCGGGCCAGCGCAGCGCTGATAGCCGTCTCCGTCGTTGGCTTCACGGAGATGACGAACGCCAGATTGTCTGCGTCCTGATTGGGCTCCTCGAAGACCGCGTCGATGTTGATCTTCTCGTCGGCAATGATGTCGGCGAGCCTGGCGATGATGCCCACCTCGTCCCTCACCAGGAAGCGCACGAAGTAGGGTCTCTGGCCAGCTTCGATGCCAACTTTGGTGATCTCCTGCGGGGCCCAGTAGCCGAATGCGGGCGCTCGCAGCGAGCTGTCGTGGCGAAGGTCGCGCGCCGCGCTCATGATGTCGCTGACGACGGCCACGCCGGTGGGCGTGCCTGCTCCGCGGCCGCAGTAGAGCGTGTCCTCGCCGTACTTGCCCTTCACCCAGATTGCGTTGTAGGAGCCTTGCACCTTGGCAAGCATCGCCGTCTGCGGGACGAGCACGGGGCGCACATAGAGTGAAAGGCCGTCCCCATAGCGCACGCCCGCGGCGAGCAGCCGGATCGTGTAGCCGAGCCGATGCGCGTAAGCGAAGTCGGTGGGCGTAATCCTGGTTATGCCCTGGCAGAAGATGGCGTCAGTGGCCACGCGCGCGCCGAAGCAGAAGTTGGCGATGATGGAGAGCTTCGACCGGGCGTCGTAGCCTTCCACGTCCGCCTCGGGCTTGGCCTCGGCGTAGCCGCGCTGCTGAGCTTCGCTGAGAATGTCGGCGAATGGTGCGCCGGTCTTCTCAATCTCGGTGAGGATGAAGTTGCAGGTGCCGTTGAGGATGCCATAGATGGCTTCGAGACGATCCGCCGCGATGCCCTCGCGCAGCGCGTTCAGGATGGGGATGCCGCCACCAGCGCTGGCTTCCAGATGTAGCGAAGTCTTGTTGTCGCGCGCCAACTGCGCCAGCTCCGCGCCACGCAGGCCGAGCAGTTCCTTGTTCGCCGTAACCACCGGGCGGCCGAGCGCAAGCGCAGTTGTCTGCACTTCGTAGGCGATTGTGGTGCCGCCGACCACCTCGACGACAATGTCCGCCTCCGGGTGCTCGACAGCCTCGCGCCAGTCGCGCGTCAGCAAACGCCTGCCCGTGGGCGCATCTACCTCCTCGCGCTTCTCAACTTCGAGACTTGCAGACGCGCGGATATGCAGCTTGAAGCCCAGCTTGCGCTCCAGCTCGGCCGCGTTCTCATCGAGTATGCGGATGGCCGCGCCACCCACTGTGCCCATTCCCACAATCGCAATGTTCATTATCGTCATTCGGATTCAAAGTAACCAAAGTACCTTTGAGGGGGAGGTAGGGTCTTGAGTTGAGTCACAAGAGCCCTTTCCCGCGAGATATCCGCAATTTGTCCCTCAACGGAGTGTCCTCTCCGGCATAGGCTACAAGGGATGGACACTTCCTGGCGTTGGTAACCACGACGTTCTTGGCTCATTTAGGGGCTCTAATATATCCGATCAGTATTCCTACTAACAGCGACATTTGAGAATTCTTCCCACACTGGTATGCGAGAGACCCAACTCCCGGCCGATTTTACGGTGACTGTACCCCCCCAGCATGCAGCTTATGGACTATCTCAGGATCGGCAAGGTGTATCCCGTCAGCGAAAGTGGGACAGATAAGCACCGAGAGTTAAGAGACAGTTGAGAGGCTTGAGG
>CBDUTA010000057.1:0-13715 GCA_965369785.1 uncultured bacterium | reverse complement strand
AAGAAGACGGATCCCACGATGACCGCCTGCCAGGCAGGAATCAGGATGACCACGAGAAATCCCACCATGGCAACAAGGTTGAAAATCAGCAGCGCTCGCTTGGTGCCCAGTCGGTCGGCCAGGTATCCTCCGGGGAAGGAATAGAGAGCCGACAACAGATTGTCCATACCGCTGAGCAGTCCCACGGAAAGAGCCCCACCCCCCAGGGTGATCAGGTAAATGGGGAGAAACCGCTCCCCCATTTTCTCGCCCATCCCCACCAGGACCACCATCGCTAAAAGCCCGACCATGCTCTTTTGCAAGCCGAAAAACGCTTTAACCCGGTGGAAAGTGCTCATGCCATTGGGCATCTTAGCTCAAGTTCTGTTTGGAACTCGTGGAGTTCAAGATACAATCTTGTTTATGGAGGTAAGAACGATCACCGAAACGGTTCAGTTCAGTTCCGAGAAAATGCAGAAGGTGAATCTCTTTGAGAGTCCACGGATGTTTTGCGACATCTATTGCCTGGAACCCGGGCAAATGCAGAAAATCCATAGCCATGAGGGGAACGACAAGATCTACTACGTCGTGGAAGGGGAAGGCTCCTTCACCATCGGCCAGGAAACGCGCCTGCTCAGCTCGGGGGAAATCACCTGTGCCTTCTCGGATGAGATTCATGGAGTGGAAAATACCAGCAACAAGCGTTTGATTTGTCTGGTTTTTATGGCTCCTCATCCTGGTTGGAAAGAGACCACCACTGAAAAGCACTGAACCGGTCTTAGACTTCGAACGCCTGCTTCGTTGAGACCGTCCCTGAGCCGAAGAAGAAGGGTGCAACAAAGATTTGGCCCAGCACCCGCCCCAGAAATGCGCATGCGAGTAGGACCGCCTGGGCCTTCATTCTTCTTCATTCTCCCCATCGATTTCCTCTTCAGCGCCCCTCAGGGTCCTTATGGCATATAGGAGCACGATAAACCAGACCACCCCCGTTAAAATACCCAGGAACAGGTTGAGGATATCGGGAAGAGCGCTGGTCCAACGGGGAAGTGCGAAAATCAATGCGGTACAAAAAACGGCTGCTGCAATCGAGACAACTTTCATAACGGAGCCTTTCAGCTCATCCTACAATAGCATCTCCTTGCCTCAATGTTTCCTGAGTAGGTGTCTCCAAGGCCTTTCGGCCTTGGAACGAGACATTGAACCCTACTTTGTGGGGGCTCTGGATCGCAATCTCAGGGGTAAAGGTAAGGCCATAGAGGCCATCCGAAAGAGAATCAAGAAGGTATGACCTAACCTCCTTCTTCGTGTCTGCTCCCTCCCCACCAGCAGACCCCTCAATATGATTCAGACTTTCCCGGAAGGTGCTTGCGTCTGTCACCGGTATGCCTATAATGAACAGTTTTGCCGGTCGGCCTGTAGAAAAAGGAGCACTAGAAAGGGCCGTAAGAGGCCCCAGTAAAATTGAGGATCAAAACATGAAATTGCTCGAGTACAAAGGAAAAGAGCTCCTGGCAGAGTGTGGGATTCGATCTGCTCCCGGCATTGTGACCAACAACGATTCCTATATCAATCTCTCTTACCATAAGGAGCGCTACAAGGAATTTTTTTTGGACCACAAGCGGGTGATACTGAAGGCACAGATTGCCGCTACCCATAGGAAACAGAATGGGTACATCATTGAAACGGACAACTACAAAGAGTCACTTCAACTCATCGACGGACTCTATAAAGCTGAGCACAACGGGCGGCCGATCACCACACTGCTGATAGAAAAAACAGTGGATGTGGCGGAGGAATACTATCTCTCCATTCTGTACGACACGCGGGTTCGGAAACCGATGATTCTTCTTTCCCGTGAAGGCGGTGTCGATATTGAAAGTTCTGAAAAAATTGCCCGCATCCACGTCTCCCCACTGGATGGGCTCCATGACTATCAGGTCCGTGAGTTGGCAAAGGCTGCTGGTTTTTCGAGCCGTGAGCTACTGCAATTGACTGCTTTCATCAAGAGAGCTTATCACTGCTATGAACGGTTCGATTGCCGCATTTGCGAGATCAATCCGATCATTAGGACATCCGAGGGCCTGCTCTTTGCCGGCGATGCTAAGATCACCATCGATGATAGCGGCGCTTCCCGCCAGGAGATCTTCCATGACGTTACGAACATCGAGGATGAAAGCCTTTTGAGTGAACGGGCGCTGGAAGCCCGGAAGATTGATTACCATGATCATCGTGGTGTTGCGGGTAAAACTTTCATCGAGCTTGATGGGGACATCGCGGTACTCGCTTCAGGGGGTGGAGCCTCACTCACCTGCATGGATGCCCTGATCGAAACCGGAGGAAGGCCTGCCAATTACACGGAGTACAGTGGTAATCCCTCCCGAGAAAAAGTGCACCGGTTAACCAGAATCACACTCTCTAAACCAGGTCTCAACGGGTGCCTGGTGATTGGCGGAACCGCGAACTTCACGGACATCTATGAAACTCTGTCCGGTTTTGTAGATGGCCTTCGGGACTCCGGGAATCCGACCTATCCCATTGTGATCCGGAGAGGAGGTCCTCGAGACAAAGAAGCTTTTGAAATGCTCAGGACGGTGGCAGAGAAGGAAGGCTACGACCTGACCTGCTACGGGGAAGAGATGCCCATGACCAAGGCGGTGAGCATTATGGTAGAGAAGGTACAAAGATTCAAAAATGAGCATATTCATTAATCAAAATACACGAGTGGTGGTGCAGGGGATTACCGGTAGAGAAGGCAGGCGATCCACTAAAGAGATGCTGGAATACGGGACTGTGGTGTCGTGCGGGGTGACGCCCGGCAAACAGGGTAGAACCATAGAAGGTCTGCCTGTCTTCGATAGCGTGAAGGAAGCCGTGGCTTTTGATGGAGCGTTGAACGTGAGTGTTTTTTATGTGCCACCACTCATGGTTCTGGACGCAGCCACAGAAGCGATCGATGCCGGAATCAGGACGCTCGTGATTGTCACTGAGAATGTCCCCATCAAAGATGTGGCAAAGCTTTTTGAGCATGCACAACGTTGCGGCGCAAGAATTATTGGACCCTCATCCGTTGGCGTGATCGCTCCGGGTGTAGGTAGGCTGGGCTCTATTGGAGGGCCAGATCCAGCCAGAGTTTATTCCCAAGGGCCAATCGGACTGATATCGAAAAGCGGCGGCATGTGTGCAGAGACAGCAGGTCTGTTAACGGCTGCAGGCCTGGGTCAAAGCACTGTGGTGGGTATTGGAGGAGACGTGATCATCGGGACGACTTTCGCAGAGGTCATGGGGCTTTTCCAGGAAGACGAAGAAACAGAAGTAGTGGTCCTCTTTGGCGAGGTGGGTGGTGTCTACGAGGAAATTGCGGCTGAGATGGTTCGAGAGAAACGTTTCACAAAACCAACCGTCGCATTCATTTCAGGCAAGTTTGCCGAGTCGATCTCTCGGGGCTTAGCCATGGGCCATGCAGGAGCTGTTGTCGAAGAAGGTTTTGGCAGTGCGGCGGATAAAATACAGGCACTGCGGGAAGCAGGTGTTCTGGTGGCCGACTATCATCATCAAATCCCGGAACTGGTGAAGCAGGCACGGAGTGCTCAATGAAATTCAGGACTTCGATCAGTAAAATCGACGATGAAGACGTTATCATCAGGCAAGAACGGCTCTCTTCCCTTATAGAAGGAGCTTCATTTTCGGACACTATTTTCCTCCTGCTGACGGGTCGAAGAGCGAATCGAAAGGAGTCCGCCATGTTTGCTGCTTTGCTCGTCAGCATCGTCGATCATGGGATGGGTACTACCTCGAGTCTGACCACCCGGTTCGTGATGTCCGGCGGGAACGCTCTGAACACCGCGGTGGGTGGAGGGATTCTGGCCCTCGGCGATTATCACGGTGGTGCCATTGAAAATGCCATGCATCAACTGCGGGCCATCAAGGCTGGAGCGGGCGATCTTGAAAGGGCTGCCGTCCAATATGTCCAGCGGGCCATGAGTAAGAAGGAAACAGTTTTCGGGTATGGACACAAAGTCTATAAGAAAAGAGATCCCCGAACCGTCACACTGCTGGCTCTGTCTCAGAGGCTGAACTACACTTCTCCCTATATTGATCTGGCAATCTTTATCGAAACGGCGTTGGAAAAGGAAAAAGGAAAGAAAATTTGCCTGAACATTGATGGACTTGCTGCCGCTATCTTACTTGAGATGGGTTTCCCCCCCTCTTTGGGAAAAGGCATTTTCATCATCGGTAGAGTGCCCGGATTAGTGGCCCAGGCAGTTGAGGAAAAAGAGAATGAAAAGCCCGTACGCAGACTCGAGGAAGGCGAGATCGAGTATCTTCCCCAGGTGTAGTTGCTTCTCGTTGACGATGTCCCTGCATTGACTCCTTCTCGTTCCTTGAATTCGCCTGGCAAGCCCCATCCGCAAGCGTCACCGTATTTATGAAAGGGAGTACCAGGGGCTTGCTTTTTTAGAAAATCCGTAACATTCTTGGAGGAGTATGGAATATGGTGTTCACCTGCCATTGATTGACTTTTCCGGTAAGGGCTTTTCGCTGGCAGAACTCCGTGCCTATACCCAACGGGCCTCTGAGCTGGGCTATACGTTCCTCTGTGCAAATGATCACCTTTTGTTCAGCCGACCCTGGTTGGACGGTCCTACCGCTCTTGCTGCAGTTCTGGAAGTTTCCGGATCCATGACGCTGGCCACAACGGTTTCCATTCCGGTTGTGCGCGGTCCTATGGTTTCAGCCAAGACTCTGGGTGCCATCGACCTTTTGTCGGGTGGCCGGCTGGTTGTCGGCGTGGGACCCGGTTCTTCAGAGCGGGACTACAAGGCAGCGGGTGTACCTTTTGAAGAGCGATGGAAACGATTTAACGAGATTATTGAGGTGTTGCGCTCACTCTGGACACCCCAGTCGGAGGGTTTCCAGGGGGATTTTTATTCAACGGACGGCCTCCAACTCGAGCCTTACCCCGCTCAGCGGCCTGCTCCACCGATTTGGGTGGCAAGCTGGGGGTCCAAAGCGGGGCTGCGCCGCGTCGCTCGTCACGGTGACGGATGGCTGGCGTCGGGATACAACACCACACCCGAGGGTTTTGCAGAAAGTCTTGCCTATCTTTCCCAACAACTCTCTCTGGTCGGAAAAAAAACTGCGTCTTTTCCCAATGGCATCGCCACTCTGTGGATGTACGTTACAGAAGACCGCTCCAAAGCGGTAGAGATTCTTTCCACAGTACTCAGGCCAACCTTAAACCGTCCTCTCGAGGAGCTGCGGGAACGACTGCCCATCGGCCCCCCGGAAGAGTGTGCGCAACTATTGACGGATTATGCCGCCGCCGGGGCCCAACGAGTTTTTCTGTGGCCCCTGGCTGATGAGCTGGAGCAACTTGAATTGTTCTATAAGCGGGTGGTCCCTTTGATTGAGAAGTGATAAGAAAGGAGAGATCGATGCGTTTAGGATTTGCTTTACCCCAGATTGGCTCTTTAGCAGGGGCTGAGGCCCTGATTCGGGTGGCCAAACGTGCGGAGGACCTTGAATTTGATAGTTTGTGGGTACTGGATCGAGTGCTCTGGCCGGTTGATCCTCAATCCCCTTATCCGGTGGGGGATGGCACCTTGCCGGAGTTATACAAGAACGTGTTGGACCCACTGGAAACACTCACCTTTGTTGCCGCTCACACGACGAAGATCGGCCTGGGAACCAGTGTTCTCAACATTCCCTTTTATAACCCGACCCTTTTGGCGCGGCGCTTGAGTACGCTGGATGTTCTTTCAGGAGGGCGCTTGCGGGTTGGCTTTGGAAACGGATGGTCACCCGATGAGTACGAAGCTGTCGGTACTTCCATGAAGAATCGGGGCAAGCGGGCAGATGAAAGTCTTCAGGTCTTAGAAGCGATTTGGACCACAGATCCGGTGGAATTCGAGGGAGAGTACTACCGCATCCCCAAGTCTTTCATAGGTCCCAAGCCCGTTCAGAAACCGCGCCCGCCCATCTTCATGGCCGCCTATGTTCCGACCGCTCTGCGGCGAGTGGCCCAATACAGCGATGGCTGGATGCCGGTGGGAATTCCCCTGGGTGGAATAGCTCAAATGTTTGAGGGCATCAAGGGAATGGCCCAGGAGTTTGGCCGCGATCCCGAGAAGTTGGATCTTCTGGTTCGGGCCAACCTCGAGTTGTCAGATTCCCCGATAGACAACGAGCGCGCCGATTTCACGGGGACGCTCGAGCAGATCAAAGGGGACATTGCGGCAACCCAGGAGCTGGGTGCGACGGATCTGCTCTTTGACGTACAATTTTCTCCAGGTGCTGACTCAGTGGATCAAATGGTCGAATGGATGGAGCAGCTCCGGGAGCTTGCCCGGTAGTTCCAATCTTGTCCAAAGGACCTTTTTTAAACTCGAGGGAGAAGGAATTTCTAATCGCTGGGCGGGTGGCCCATTTGGCAACCACCGGCGCCAGGGGACACCCCCTGGTGGTGCCCATCTGCTATGCCTTTGAGGATGCGGTTTTATACTCCTCCATTGACGAAAAGGCCAAAAAAAGTGCTCCTCTCCTGCTGGAAAGGGTCAGAAATATTCGTGAAAATCCCTATGTTTCCATAGTTGTTGATCGATACGAAGAAGATTGGACGCGGTTGGCCTATGTTCTGATTCGAGGGAGGGCAAAGATACTCACCCGAGGCCCGAGACATAAAAAAGGTATCGATCTCCTGCGCATGAAATATCCTCAGTATCAGGAGATGGCCATAGAGAAACGACCCGTCATCCATGTCGCCTTAAACCATGCAAAGAGCTGGGGAGTTCTGTAAGGGTGTCCGGAGTAATAGAATGAACCCCATGGAATTTCACTATCAGTACTCTCCCATCGTTGATCGAAAGCCCCTCAAGTGGCCCAACGATGCCCGCATCGCTGTCGTCCTCACCGTCAATGTGGAATGCTGGGATCCTGTTCCCGAGAAGGGAAAGCTTTCCTATCCGGGCGGACCCAATTTGCTCCCCATCCCGCTGCCGGAAGGAGTTCCCGATTTAGTCAATCATACCTGGAGAGAATATGGCCACCGAGTCGGCATCTGGCGCATACTGGAGGTCTTCGACCAACACCAGGTTCAGGCGACTGCCACCATCAACACGTCACTGGGCAAGCGATTTCCCAGGATACTCGATGAACTCAAGAAGCGTGATTGGGAACTGGTCGCTCACTCTCAGGTGGAAAATGATTTGCTGGTGAATTTCACAGGGGACCGCGAGGCGGAGAAGGCCTATATCCAGGCCACCCTGGCAGAGTATGAAGAGTTTGTGGGACGCAAAGCGAAGGGTTGGCTTTCACCCTCGGTAAGTCCAACCGTCCATACCCTGGGAATCCTGGCCGAGGAAGGCATTGAGTTCTTCTGCGACTTTGTCAATGACGATCAACCCTATCTCATTCAGGTGGGAAGCAAGCAGATTCTGTCGATCCCCTATACTACGGAAATTAATGATTATCCTCTATTCATGCGTCACTTCCATTCCCCTCAAACCGTTTTTGAGATTGTCCAGGCCCAATTCGACACCCTCTATCGTGAGGGAGAAAAGAGCGGACGCATCATGAACCTGGGGCTGCATCCTCATGTCGTGGGTCAGCCCTACCGGATTCCCACACTGGACCGGATCCTGACCTATATGAAGAGTCGGGAGAAAGTCTGGTTCACCAGTCGTGAGGAGATCGCAGCCTGGTATCGGGACAGCTATCTCAGCTGAATTTTTTAGGTCCGTGGAGATGAAGAAGCCGGAAAGAAATCGGACCAGGAATCTGATCCTGCCCCTGATGGTCCTGGTCGGCGTGGTTGGGGTCTGGGAAACTCTCGTTTGGAGTTTCCAGACGCCTACCTATATTCTCCCAGCCCCCTCAGAGATCTTCCTGGGCCTGATCAGCGATCTGGGTCTTCTCTGGGTCCATGCCCAGGTTACGGCTATCGAAATTTTGGTGGGATTCGTGATGAGCCTGGCCATTGGCGTTCCTTGCGCGATTCTGATCGTTTACTCGAAACCGTTGGAAAGCGCCCTTTACCCCTTATTGGTCTTCTCTCAGATTGTCCCCAAGATCGCAGTCGCACCTCTGTTTCTCATCTGGTTCGGTTTCGGCTGGGCGCCCAAGATCCTGCTGGTGGTCTTGATTGCCATCTTTCCCATCATTATCAACACCATCATTGGGCTAAAGTCGGTCGATGCGCAGGCGATTTTGATGATCCGATCGATGAACGCCGGCCCGGTAAAGATCTTTTGCAAGGTCACCTTTCCCAGCGCCCTTCCCAGCATATTTGGTGGACTCAAGGTCGCTATTACCCTGGCGGTTATCGGTGCGGTGGTAGCGGAGTGGGTGGCTTCGGAAAAAGGGCTGGGTTATCTGCTTCTCTCGGCAGGTGCCAACTTCCAGTCCATTCTTCTCTTTGAAGCGCTGACGGTGGTGACCCTGATCGGAGTTTTGCTGTTCTTCCTGATCGATGTGCTGGAACGGCGCTTTGTGCCTCAACGTAGCGGCGAGTCCTGGCTGGGATCGTAAGGGGCAGGTCGACTGGTCCAGGTTTCTTGTGTAGGGGCCCACGTCAGAGACTGTCTCAAATCTAGTTTTCAAAGAAGGTATTGTAGCGGTCGCTACAATACGCTCCAGTCTTGAGACAGTCTCGTCCGTGCGCCCCTACGGAAGGAAGTCGTTGGTGAAGTATCGGGAGACATCCCATCTTTCCTTCAGGCCCAGATATTGAATTTGTAAAGCCTGAAGGTCTTCCCACTGCTGTCTGTCGTGATACCCGAAGACCGCCTGGGTGCGTTCGGGCTGGATCAACTTGAAGAACCACTGGAGCTGCAGCAGGGCCACTTGAGTGTCGGTTTCCGGATAAGCCTTTTTGAGAGCGGCGACAGCCTCCTCAGGGCTTTTCAATGAGGCCTCTATGCTGCTGGAGGTAGCCCTCAGAAAGTTTCTGACCCGTTGAGGGGCATCCTGCAGGATCCTGTTGTGG
This sequence comes from uncultured bacterium, assembly GCA_965369785.1. GTDB lineage: Bacteria > Acidobacteriota > UBA6911 > RPQK01 > JADFOI01 > JADFOI01. The sequence continues at coordinate 4,753 of CBDUTA010000057.1, read as the reverse complement.
GTAACCATCACATTGGAGATGGGATTGATCCCCCAGTCCGAGTAGGAGAGGACATTGATGTCATGACCCCGGGCCTCAAAGGCAGGGGGCTGGGCGGTAAGGGAGCCCGTCATAGCATCCACTCTGCCCGTCAACACCAGCCCTTCCTTGGCTTGGGCGGCAACCTGAACCACCTGCACCCTGGAGAAGTCAGCACTGTTCTTTTGCATGAGGGCCGGCAGCAGGCTGAGGATCGGATCGTTGACCCCGGTGGTGGCAGCCAGAGACCTTCCTTCCAGATCCTGGGGGGAACGGATTCCACTTGTTTTGAGTGAAACGATGCAAAAGGGGGTCTTTTGCTTGATCACCATGATCGATTTTAGAGGGGCGCCTTCCTGGATGCTGCGGATTAAAATACCTGCGTCCAGGTAACCAAAGGGATGGGATCCGGAGGCCACAAGTTGAGCCGTGTTTCCGGAACCCTTGCCCCCCTGGATATCGAGCAGGATGCCTTCCGATTCATAGTAGCCCCGTTCCTTACCCAGGAAATAAGGGGCGTGCTTTCCCACCACAATCCAGTCCAATCTCAGAGCTGCGTGCTTGCCTAGAATGCCGGGGCCCGGCTGGCTGGAAGAGCAGGCGCCTAAAGATCCCAGGACTCCGGTGGCCAGGGCCCGGGCTGCCAGTCCCAGGAAGTTCCGTCGGGTGGTATAGAGGGTCAGGTCAGAGTTCACTTTATTTCAGCAGATCGCTCACTGCTGCGCTCATCGAAGCTGGAAAGGCGACAATAATGACTCGCTTCATAGCGACTAGATTGTCAATCCCCCACGGGCACTTGTCGATGATAGTGAGCAGAACGGCCACGACCATCAGGGCAACCCCATAGATCCCCACAACCCGCTTGATGAACTCCCAATGGTATCCCTTTAAATGAAATCGGTAAAAGTTGAAGTACACAAAGGCTGAAATAAACAGCAGGGAAACGAAAGCAAGAGCGAGGACATTCCTGAAGGGAAGGGTGGTGCCCAGCGTCCAGGTCTCTTCCGTGAACCCCACGGGGATGGCCAGAATCGAGGCCCCCACCATCATCTGCATCACGTCTCGGGCTCTGACCTCCACCATGAAGGGACGAGCGGCGTGACTGATGACCTTGCCCGTGCTGTCCACAATCGGCACGATGCGGTGCAGGTACCCGCCAATTCTCTGGATGGTGTGGTTGGGTTTCTGCTCTTTAGACATGTCCGTCTCCGGATACCTTCTTATAGTCGATTGGGGTGACCTGCTTAGGAAGAAAATCCCGGCTAGTGCCTCACTACCACAGCCCCTATAATGGGGGGCAAATGGAGAGGTCTTTCAGGGTCGGACTGATTAGCGGGACAGGGGAGGAGGGCCTGGGCATTGCTCTGCGACTGGCGGCGGCCGGGCAAACTCTGGCACTGGGTTCGCGCTCCGCCGAGCGAGCCAGTCACAAGGCCCTTGAGATCAATAAGCAATTGGGAGAAGAAAAAGTTCAGGGAATGGACAATCATGAACTGGTCGCTTCCTGCGAAATGCTCTTTTTGACCGTGCCCTTCGTTCATGCTGAGAAGGTGATCCAAGAATATCAACAAGATTTTTCGAAAGATCACATTCTTGTCGACGTGACCGTTCCGGTGGTCTTTGACAAAGGCCCTCGGTTGCTCGATCTGGGGGGAGAATCAGGAGCCGAGCATCTGCAAAGTCTTCTGGCTTCGGGACCCACAGTGGTGGGGGCCTTTAAAACCTTGTCTTCACATTCACTCTGTGAAATTGATTCGCCTTTAGATTGTGACGAGTTTGTCTGTTCCGATTCGCCGCCCGCAAAAAAGCAGGTCCTGGAGGTGGTGAGTCAGATTCCCTCCTTACGCTGGATTGACGTCGGTTCCTTGCGCTACAGTCGCTCCCTGGAAGCCATTACCCTGTTGGAAATTGGTTTGAACCGGCGTTACAAGGTCAAGGGATCGCGTGTTCAGGTGGTGGGGCTATAAAGACCTGAGTGCCTCGTTTTTACCATGATCGTGATGCTGGCCGGGGGTGTAGGCGCCTCCAAACTCATCTTGGGATTCTCGAGACTGCTTTCACCCGATCAACTCACCATCATCGGAAATACCGGCGATGACATGGAACTCTTCGGACTGCGAATTTGTCCAGACCTGGACACCGTGCTCTACACTCTTTGTGGGAAGGTGAACCCTGAAACAGGCTGGGGCATTGAGGCGGACTCGTTTCACTGCCTGAAGGTCTTACAGGAGTTGGGAGGGGCAGGTTGGTTTCAGCTGGGGGACCGGGATTTGGCCACTCATATTTGGCGCACATCACTCCTGAAACAGGGGCACTCTCTGACCCAGGTCACGGACCGCCTTTGCCAGGCTTTCGAGGTGAATCAAAAGCTGCTTCCCATGACCGATTCCTTTGTTCCCACCTCTCTGATGACCGACCGGGGAGAACTTCATCTGCAGGAGTATCTGGTTCGAGAAGGGTGCCGTCCCGTTCTCAAGGAGTTGAAGTACTCGAATATCGAGCAGGCTCAACCTGCACCCGGTGTGGCCGATGCTCTTTTGAAGGCCGAGGCTGTCCTGCTTTGCCCCAGCAATCCATTGATTAGCATTGGGCCCATCCTGGCCGTTCCAGGCATTAAGGAACTGCTGGTTCAAACTCAGGCTCCGGTCATCGCGGTCACCCCTATCGTGAACCAGCGTGCGCTGAAAGGACCCACGGCAAAAATGTTAGCGGAACTGGATTATGCGGTTTCTCCCACCGCCATTGCCGAGATCTACAAAGATTTCCTGGATGTTTTTGTTTTAGATGAAAGGGACGGGGAATTGCAGGAAGAAATCGAAGCACTCGATCTCAGGGTTGTCACCACCAACACAGTAATGACAAACACCGAAGGAAAGATCGACCTGGCTCGTCGACTCCTGGAAATGCTATGAAAGTGGTCTTGTTGCCTTTGAAGGATCCCGCTTTTGCCAAGCAGCGACTGGCGGGCCATCTGAGTCCCCAGGAGCGCCAGGAGCTGGCCTGGGCGATGCTCGAGGATGTGACCCGTGCCGTGGGGGCGGCTATTACGCCCGATCAGGTGGTGGTGGTCACCCGTGGCCATCCGGCGTTGCTCGCTGAACTGGACAGCTGGCAGGTGATTGAGGAGAACCAGCAGATTTCGGAGAGTCATTCGGTGGATCACGCTTGCCGGCTCTTGCAGCAGCGCGGGGCTTCGGTTGTTTTGCGTCTCCCCACGGATATCCCCCTGCTTGAAGCTAAAGATGTCGATGCTCTACTCAACTTGGAGTTGGGCACTCAATCGGCCGTTATCATTCCATCACGAGATGGCAAGGGAACCAATGCTCTGCTCAGGACGCCCCCTGACGCTTTTCCCTCTCGTTTTGGAGACAACAGTTTGGCGCTGCACCAGGAGGAGGCCCGGCGTCACCGCGTCGAGCTCAAAATCGTGGAAAACTCCCGGATATCGTTCGACCTGGACGAGTTTTCTGATCTTCTCCGTTTCATGCAGCTGGAGAATGAAACCAGAACCGCTCAGGTCTTGAGACACTTCGATTCCTTAAAGCAACATTAAAGCAACATTCCTGAACCCCGATGAGTGCACATGCCTGTGAGTGAACTGCGAGTTATTGGACTTCCCGGATTCCCTGAAGTAGCCAGGGGAGCCAACCTGGCAGCACTCATTGCTCAGTCCATTGGGGAATCGGGCCTGAAGGTGAAGGACAAGGACATCTTCGTTGTTGCCCAAAAGATCGTCTCCAAGGCCGAAGGCCAGGTCTTGAAGCTGGAAGATATTGAACCTTCCACCAAGGCTCAACGCTGGGCCAGGGACTACGGTAAGGATGCCAGGCTAGTTGAGGTTGTTTTGAGGGAGTCCAAGCGGGTGTTGCGGATGGAGCGCGGGTTACTGATCGTGGAAACGCAGCATGGCTTTGTCTGTGCCAACGCCGGGGTCGATACCTCCAACACAGCAAGCGGACAGGTCACGCTTTTGCCCAAAGATTCCGATCGTTCGGCCGCTCAGATTCGCCAGGCTCTGGAAAGAGAATTCGGAGCTCAGCTCGTTGTCATCGTGTCGGACACCTTCGGGCGCCCCTGGCGGGAAGGTCTGGTCAATGTGGCGCTGGGAGTTTCCGGAATGATACCCTTCATCAATTATCGAGGACAAAGGGATAGCTTTGGGGGGGAGTTGCACGCCACCCAGATGGCTACGGCCGATGAGTTGGCTTCCACCGCAGAACTGGTGATGGGAAAAACAAAAGGTATCCCGGTGGCCCTGATTCGTGGCTTGGACTACCCGGAAGGGGCGGGAAAGGGCCGGCAAATCCTTCGCTCTAAAGAGAAAGATCTTTTTCGTTGAGTTCAAGAGAGCCCTTTTTTCCCATGTCCCAGGGCCATCAGGAAAATAGCGCTTTTCCCCTCTGCATGGGGAGAGAAGAACTCAACAACCGCATCGTCGTAAAAGGTGAGCCCGGTGGCACCGAGTCGTTGAGCATAGGCACTCAGGTAGAGTTTTCCCCCCAGGATTCCAGCCTCCAGCTGTACGGCTCGATAGCCCCGATTACCCAACTGTTCCAGTATCGCTTCCAGATCGGCGAGGAAGAAAACGTTGGCACTGGCATCGGCCGGCAGTCTTTGCTCCAAACCCAGGAATCCGGCTTCGTTTCTGAAATCTCCCTCTTTGAGAAGTTCCAACAACCATCCCTCACGATGTAAAACGTAGGCACCCGAAGGTAAATCCTCAACTGCGTTGACG
>CBDUTA010000056.1:0-13820 GCA_965369785.1 uncultured bacterium | reverse complement strand
ATTTACCCTACCATGACCTCGATGAGCTCTTGTGACAGCTGGGCCTACATTGTTGACGGTCCCAGGTCGGGCCTCGAGAACATGAGGATCGATCGAGAACTTCTTGATTGGGCGGAGAAGTGCTCGGACCAGATCACCGTGGTTCGGTTCTATCGGTGGACGGTTCCCACCATTTCTCTTGGGAAACACCAAAAGGTTGAGGAGGCCATCAATGAGACCTATTGCCAGCGAGCGGCCATTCCGATCGTCCATCGGCCGACCGGTGGCCGTGCCGTTTTTCACGACCATGAACTCACCTATTCACTGGTCTCCAACCATTCCAAGTACTTCCCGTCGGAGAGCGTGAAGGACACCTATCGAACGATCGCCACTGCACTCAGGACTGGTTTGCAAAGCCTGGGCATCTTCGCCCAACTCGCCAAGGGAATCCGAGAATCGCCGCCTCTTCCTCCATCCAGCGGGGGAAAGAAACCCTGCTTCATTACCCCTTCTCGTCATGAATTGTTATCTGGGGGTTACAAGTTAGCGGGAAGCGCTCAAAGAAGGTTGAGAAGAAGCTTTCTTCAGCAAGGTTGCTTTCCGTTGCAGGTCGACTATCCCAAAATGGCGGCCGCCCTGGATGTCCAAGAGAATGTGCTCAGGAAAACCCTTCTCTCGGTGTCCCGGGCCAGTGGCCATCAGGTGGCCTTTGAAGTCCTCTGTAAAGCACTCAAGAAGGGGTTTGAGAAGACTTTTCGAATCCAACTGAGGGTAACCCGTCCGGATGAAGCCGAATCTCTATTTTCTAATAGGCGATGTAGCCCGAGTTAAACATAGATTCTTGTTACGAGTGGCTCGCCCGGACCGCCACGAGTGGCAATCAGTACGGTCGGCGCAGTACGCCGGATCATTTCGGCGGTGTGTAGTAAAAATTTTATGTATAATTCGGGCTGAATTGCGTCTTATTAGACGTTTATACTATAAACTCTAGACATGGTCAGGCAAAGATCTTCAGTTCAACTGAACGAGCGGGCTCACGATGTTCTCAAGACATTAATCCGGGAGTTCGTACAGGATGGCAAACCGGTCGGTTCTCGTCGCCTGGCCAAGAACTACTGGGAAAAACTGAGTTCGGCCACCATCCGCAATGTCATGGCTGATTTGGAGAAAGTGGGTTTTCTCAACCAACCCCACACTTCGGCGGGAAGAGTTCCCACGGCCAAGGGTTATCGCTTTTATGTGGACTCTCTCTCGGATACCCGGCCGTTAACGGTTCGGGAAGTCGATCGCATTAAACAGACTTTGGAGCAAGAAACGGACCCCGGGGAATTGATGAACAAGACTTCCCAGGTTCTTTCCGCCTTATCGAACAATATGGGATTTGTGTTGGCCCCGCAGATCTCCCGGGCTGCAATGAAACACATTAAATTCATCAGGATTGCCCGAAAAAGAATCCTGGTTGTACTGGTGACTGGATCAGGACTCGTTCAACATCGACTCCTCCAGACCGAGCAGGATTTTTCGCAAAGGGAGCTGAATCAAGCGGGGCGCTATCTTGTAGCCCATTTTGAAGGGAAGACCCTGCTTAAGATTCGATTGGAGTTACTTCGTCTCATGTTGGAGGAAAAGTCTCTTTACGATCGGATGCTGAAGAACGTGACCTTGCTTGGCGCCGCCAGCTTCGTGCAGTACGAAGGTGCAGAGGATGAGGAATCCGAAGTCTACTTAGGAAGTACAGCCGGCATGATACGAAAGCCGGAGCTTGCTGACATCAAGAAAATGACGGTTCTCTTCGAGACCTTCGAAGAAAAGAGTCGCCTGGTTAAAATCGTTACCGAATGTCTCAAGGTCAACTCTTCCGGCCCAACAGTAAGGATCGGCCTTGAAAAACACCTCCCGGGAATGCGTGATTGGGCACTGATCTCCTCCCCCTATCTTTGTGATCAGCAGGCCATAGGTAGTCTGGGCATTTTGGGGCCCTCGCGCATGGAATACGACAAGGCGATCAGCCTGGTGGACTATGTTGCAAAACTCTTCGGTAAACTACTGAACAGCGACTGATCCACCTCAACTCACCGCAAAAGCATTCGAGAACGTTATGGGGAAGAAGAAAGGAAATCTGGAGGAACAAGATAGCGCCCCAGAAAATGGGATCCATCCAGGAGCTGAAGAAAGAGATTCTGAAAGCCCACAACCGGACTCCTCCCTAGAAACGATCGAAATCCTGCGCAAGGAAAAAGAGGAGGAGCACGATTTACTCCTCCGTAAACAAGCCGAGTTCGAGAACTATCGCAAACGAGTCGCAAAAGAAAAAGATCAGTTGTGGCTCACAGCTCAAGGCAGCGTCCTTGAGGAATTGTTACCCGTCCTGGATGCCTTCGAGAAGGGACTCCACAGCTTAAAGGCCGCACCCGGGGATTCCGAGCTGGAAGCCTACCGTGAAGGCTACGAGTTGATGTTCAAGGAGGTTCAGGCCGTGCTCCAGAAGTTCGGGGTGACTGAAATACCCGGAGTGGGAACACCTTTTGATCCGAACGTGCATGAAGCTGTGGTCCGAGAGCTTACCACTGGGCACAAAGAGGGTGAAATTCTGGATGAATATCGCAAGGGCTACAAAATTAAGGACCGCCTGTTACGCCCTTCACAGGTTAAGGTCGCCGTTCACCCGGACGAATCGTCCGTGGCCCAGGAAAACGGGCAAGGAGAAGAGGAATAAGAGAGCCACCGCCAGCTTGTCAGCGCTCCTTAGCGATCTTATGATTACACTAGCGGCTCGTCCTATGAATAAATCGTCTACTGCAGTGCCCCAATCATCCGCGCTGACTGCCTTATACTTCCTTGAACTCCTCGACGTACGGCAAGAGTACGCAAGCGGGGATCTTCTGGGGTACCCTCTTGGGGATCAACCGCCTTGTCATCTCAGCGCCTGCGGCACTTCGTCACAAAAACCTATACATAATCCCGGCTAGGTTGTACCTCAGGAGAGTGCTTTGCAGAAAAGAGACTACTACGAAATACTCGGCGTCGGAAAAAACGCCAGTGAGCAAGAAATCAAGAGCGCTTATCGCAAGTTGGCTGTCCAGCACCATCCCGATAAAAATGCCGGGGACAAGGAGGCGGAGGAAAGGTTCAAAGAGGGCGCTGAAGCCTACAGCATATTGAGTAACTCCGATCAAAGAGCTCGATATGATCGCTTTGGCCATGCTGGCGTCAGCTCCTCGGCTGGAGGATCTCAAGAATTCGACCCCGACATATTCTCCGATTTCAGTGACATCCTAGGTGACGTTTTCGGTTTCGGAGATATCTTTGGAGGCTCCCGAAGACAGCCGAACCAGCCTCGGCGCGGAACGGATCTTCGATACGATCTTGAAATCAGTTTTACGGAAGCTGTGTTTGGGGTAAAGACGAAAGTCAAGATTCCCCGCCAGGAGAGTTGCACCTCGTGTCAGGGTACGGGAGCGGATCCTAAAGAGGGTTTGAGTACCTGCACCGCCTGCCAAGGCCAGGGAAGTGTTCGATACCAGCAAGGCTTTTTCACTATTCGCCGAACCTGCGCCACCTGCCAAGGATCGGGGCAGTTGATCAAAAAGGCCTGTTCCCAATGCAGGGGTAATGGCTACATGAGAAAAGAAAAGGTACTTGAGATCAAGATTCCGGCTGGAGTGGACCAAGACTCTCGCTTGAGAATTATGGGGGAAGGAGAGGGGGGACCAAACGGCGGTCCCTCGGGAGATCTTTATGTGGTTCTGTCCGTCGAGGAACATCCCTTCTTTCAGCGCCAGGATACCAACATCTACTGCGAGATACCGATCAGTTTCTCCCAGGCTGCTCTGGGCGGAGAAACCACCGTGCCCACATTGGCAAAGCCCGAGAAAATCAAGATTCCAGTCGGAACCCAGTCGGAGACGGTCTTCCGCTTAAAGGGCCGAGGGATCGTTAGCTTAAACGGGTACGGAAAAGGGGATCAGCTAGTGCGAGTCAAAGTCACAACTCCGAAAGACTTGACCAAGGAACAAAAGGAACTATTCCAACAGCTAGCCGAAATCTCAGGAGAACCTGAAGAATCCAGTAGTCTCTTTGAGAAGGTTAAAGAAATTTTAACGGCTCAGGACGCTTAGTGTCTCGCTTCAAGAATACCCTGACGACACGTTCCATTCTTCAGTATGCGTTGGGGGATTTATCCCCATGAAATACCTGCTCTTGCTTCTCTTGATTTCCCAACCTGCCCTGCTTTTTTCTCAACAGCGGCCTCTGGTTACTGAGCGAGCGGAGACGGTCAAGAAGAATCATGTCCTTTTCGATATCGGCCTGGAGTTCCTTCAAGATGCCCTTTTTGCCTTTTCCGGGTTGGAAGGAGATCTGACTCGAATTGGAGTCGTGGGAGTGCGTTTTGGGGCGGCGGACAACGTTGAAATCCAGGTTCTGGGAACCATCCAGGATATCTTGAGCATTGAGAATCGCTTTGACGCGCCCAACACGCCGAATCTCAACTTTTCGGGAAACTCAACGAGCGACTTTGGAGACTTCACCATGGCCACTAAAGTTCTCCTCAAAGAAGAAGGCAACGGATGGCCAGCCCTATCGACGCGTTTTGGCTTTCAGATGCCCAATGCCTCAAATCAAAATGGATTGGGTAATGATGAAACCAACTTCTTCAGCAGTTTTCTCCTTCAAAAGCGGTTCGGAAAACTTCAACTGTTCACTAACTTAGGCTTGGCCGTTTTGGGTGACCCGGTAACCGCCGGAGCTCAGGACGACCTGTTTACTTATGGCTTCGCTTTGATGCACCCACTCAATGACCAGATCAATCTAGTAGTAGACGCCTTTGGCCGAGTGGGGGCGGGAGGAATCGGAACCGAAGAGCAGTCTCTGTTGCGGTTGGGGACTCAGATCAAGGCAGCTGGACTCTATTGGGATGCGGCCCTCTTTCTGGGATTTCGCGACACCGACCCTTCCTCGGGCCTGATAGTGGGTGTGTCGAAAGAATTCCATCTTCCCTTCTTCGGGAATTAAAGCCCGCGCTCCTCACACGCGATACAAGGCGCATGACCCGCAAAACGTACTCCGTAGGGGTCCCAGGCCCGATGGCTGACCCGAACAAGTTGAAACCGCCCCCCTTAGTCGGGATTAGTCATAGGTTCTCGTGACAAAGTGCCGCAGGCGCCGCGATGACAAGGCATGCGAGAGGGGCACCCGCTTGCGGGTCGGGCCCCGCAGGCGTACTCTTGAGTACGCCGAGGAGCCTAAGGAAGCACAACGCAGTCGGTGCGCAGCGCACGCTGGATGATTGTGGCACTGCAGTAGAGAATTTATGACTAATACCGGCTAACTACAGCCTGAGGTGCTTCCACAGACACCGCATACATGGCAGTTGCCGTTTCGCTGCATGAGATTCCCGCAAATGAGACAGGTGTGGGATTCCCGATTACTTTCCTGCAGCAGGCGCTCGGTAGCGCTGGTGCTCTTGGGACGATTGGCCTGGTCGGAGAAGCTCACCTGCACACCGTCCTGAATACTTCCATTCGGTTTCACGTTGTGGATGCCTAAAGCCTCCTGAACCTCAGAGCTGAGAAACTGGGTTGCCAAATAACGGACCATATAGTCGGGGATGGAAGTGGTAAAAGGGATCTGAGAATTATCGGTATATCCAGCCGGCTCAAAGCTCATATGAGCGAACATGCGGACATAGTCCTCCAGTGGCACACCACGCTGCAGACCCATCGATATAGCAATCGCCCAAGCCATGCCCATCCCCTGGAGGGTGGAGCCTTGTTTGGCAAAATTGAGGAAGACTTCACCCAACTCCTTGTCCTCCGGGTACAGACCCATGGTCAGAAAACCCTTGAAGCCCTTGATCCGAAACTCGTGCTGCAGGGCGGGATGATCCTTGGGCATGTTCCGCTGATGGGGTCCTCCGCTAACGGGTTGGCTTTTCTCCTTGTTGGAGAGCGGCTGCACCATTTTACATCCGTCCCGATAGATGGATACCGATTTCATTCCGTGCTTCCAGCCCTGAATATAAGCCTCCAGGATCTCTTTCACCGAGGCCTCGTTGGGGAGATTGATGGTTTTGGAGATTGCTCCGGAGAGAAAAGGCTGTACCACTCCGCACATCTTGATGTGCCCGAGATATTTGATGGATCGACTTCCATTCACCGGCCGATCCGCGCAATCAAAAACAGCCAGGTGGTCCTCTTTGACATGGGGTGCGCCCTCGATCGTTTCTCTCTTCTTGATATACCTCAAGATCTCGTCGATTTCCCCTTGCAAATAGCCCATTCTCCTGAGGGCTCGAGGAATCGTGTTGTTCACGATTTTCAGATTCCCTCCTCCCACCAGAGTTTTGACCTTCACCAGTGAAAAGTCGGGCTCGATACCTGTCGTGTCGCAGTCCATCATGAAGGCAATCGTCCCGGTGGGAGCCAGGAGTGTGACCTGGGCGTTTCGGTATCCATGCTCGGAGCCCTTGACGATGGCCTGATCCCACACTTCCATGGCGGCGTGCAGAATATCCATGGGAACCAAGGCCGAGTCGATGTCCGAGAGAGCTTCCCGGTGCTTATGAATAACCCGCATGGTGGGAACCCGATTCTTTTCAAATCCTGCAAAGGCACCCACCTGCTCGGCAATCTCGGCACTGGTCAAATAGGCCCGGCCCGTCATGAGAGCCGTAATGGCGGCTGAGAGACTGCGGGCCCGATTACTGTCGTAGGGAAGTCCGCAGGCCATTAAGAGTGCTCCCAAATTGGCATATCCCAGTCCCAGGGTCCGGTATTCGTGGCTGACTTTGGTGATTTCCGGAGTCGGATAGGAGGAGTTATCCACAATGATCTCCTGGGCCAGAATCATGATTTCAACGGCTCGGCTAAAGGCCTGGATATCGAATTGACCGTCTTCCTTCAGGAACTTGATCAAATTGAGAGAGGATAGATTGCAGGCTGAGTTGTCCAGGAAAACATATTCTGAGCAGGGATTGCTGGCATTAATGGGCCCACTATTGGGACAGGTGTGCCAATCATTCAGGGTGCTGGAAAACTGGAGCCCGGGATCACCACAAATCCACGCCGCTTCCGCGATCCACTCCATCATTTCGCGAGCTTTATAAGTCTCAACCACCTCACCGGTAGTGACTTTGCGAGTTGCCCATTCCCCGTCATTGACGACAGATTCCATGAACTCGTCGGTCACGCTGACGCTATTATTGGCGTTTTGAAACTGAACGCTTCGGTAGGCTTCTCCGTCAATGGAGTCATCGTACCCGAGCTGGATCAGTTTGTGAGCCTTTTGTTCCTCCAGAGCCTTGCACCAGATATATTCCCGAATATCAGGATGATCGGCATTGAGAATGACCATCTTTGCGGCTCGCCGTGTGGCGCCGCCCGACTTAATGGCCCCCGCAAAGCTGTCATACCCTCTCATGAAAGAGACCGGTCCTGAAGCGATCCCCCCTACGGCCAAAGGCTCAAGTGAAGAACGAATCTTCGACAAATTGATACCGGAGCCGGAACCCCCTTTGAAAATCGTGGCCTCGACTTTAGCCAGGTTCATGATGGAATCCATCGTGTCTTCGACACTGTTGATAAAGCAGGCCGAACATTGAGGATCCTGTTTGATGCCCATATTGAACTGTACCGGACTATTGAAGGCGGCCATTTGATGCAGCAGCAGATAGGACAGCTCATGATTGAAAGCTTGAGCATCCTCCTTGGAGGCGAAATACTTCTTCTCCTGGCCCCAGGTTGTCAGGCTATTCACAATACGCCCGAGAAGCTGCTTGACACTATGTTCCCGCTTGGGACTTCCCAGATGCCCGCGAAAATATTTACTGGCTACGATGTCGGTTGCTCTTTGCGACCAAAACTCGGGAAATTCTAAGTCCTCCTGTCGAAAAGCGACCTTACCTGTGGTGAAATCCTTGATTTCGGCGGTCCGACTTTCCCATCGGACTTCGTCAAAAGGGTGTTTCCCTTTTTGGGTAAAGTAGGGTTCAATGTGGAGACCCGTCGACACTTCCGCTTTCCCAGCAGTCTTTTCCATGTTCGTTCTTCCCTTCCGAGGATAGGTTTCAGGTTACGTGGTGGAGCCTATTCTAGATCCGCACCCTGACGATCCAGGCCCACCCCGGATCCCTACCCGGATAACCTCTTCTAAACCCACGATATAGAGGTTCAGTGCCCTGATTATACTACATGTTGGGCTTGTCCCAGGAATCAGTGGGGAGGCCGAAATGGGGTCTGGGGTGGGCAGGTCGAGGAACGAGAAGGAGGCAATGTCGGGACATCGGCGACCAGAAACGACCGGAAAATACACCGCGACCGAGCCTATTTACTCGGAAAATCCCCTAGAAGGTGAATGAGTTCTTCCCTGGAAAGACCCCGGATTTCAACCGTCTTGTTGCGGGAAGACCGTCCTCGGCTCAGAGAGAGATTCTTGGTAGGCACATTCAAAGTGCTGGCCAAAAACTCCAGAACTGCTCGATTGGCACGATTTCTCCGGGCCGGGGCGACTAGACGAATCTTCAGCGCTCCATTGTAGGAACCGACAATCTGGTCGCTGGATGCTCCGGGCTGAACATGGACAGAAAGAAGGAGCATTCCTGCTTTTTCACGGATCTTGACCTCATCTTTGTCACCCCGCATTTCTCACGCCACATTTAGGGTCGAGGCAGATCTGGCCGCTTCCCAAAGATAGAAGTTCCTATGCGCAGCAGGGTCGCTCCTTCTTCGATAGCGATCCGGTAGTCATGACTCATTCCCATGGACAGTTCCTTCAGGGGTTGCTGGCGACTTGCGTTGATCTCGTCCAACAAGTCGGCCATCTTTCGGAAATAGGGACGCGAGCCTTCCGCCTCTTCCTGGTAGGGAGGCATGCCCATGAGACCCTGCAGCTGGAGCCCAGGCATCGAATCCACCTGCTCCACCATACCCGGAACATCTCGAGGAGAGAGGCCGTGCTTTTGAGGCTCTGTTCCCAGTTTCACTTCAACAAACACGCGTATGATCTTTCCCATCTCCTCGGCACAGGCATTGAGCTTACCGACAATCTTGGGCCGATCAAGGGTTTGGATCACATCGAACAGTTGAGCCGCACGCCGGACCTTGTTGGACTGAAGGGGCCCGATCAAATGCCATTCCAAGCCACTGAGGTCGACGGAAGGAATCTTTTCTTCAGCTTCCTGAATGCGGTTTTCCCCAAACAATATCTGTCCCCATTGGTGAGCCTGTTTGACGCAATCGGCAGGAAAGGTCTTGGAAACGGCCAGAAGGCGAACTTCTGCAGGATCGCGGCCGCTAGCGCGGGCGATGGATGCGATTTCCTGGTCCAGCCGCTCGAGATGGGAAGCGATATCAACCACGAGGGTTAGTATATCTTACCTGTGGTAGGATTCATCGATAATGCACTCAGCGAGGCCTGGACAATTCATCACATTGGAAGGAATTGAAGGCTCGGGTAAGACCGTGCAATTGCGTCTGCTGGAAGAGGAGCTGAAACGGCGCAAAGTTCGTTTCCTGATCACCCAACAGCCCGGAGGAACTCCATTTGGCAAAGAAGTTCGTCAGATTCTTTTGCAAAAAGAGGGAGCCCAACGCGAGCCAACGGCTGAACTGCTGCTGTACCTGGCCGATCGCTATCAGCACCTCAAGGAAGTCATCGAGCCCACCTTAACCCGAGGGATTCATGTCCTTTGCGACCGTTATCATGACGCCACTTTAGCCTATCAAGGGCATGCGCGCGGCATCGGCTTTGCGATTGTCGATCAATTGGCAGAGATTCTGTCGCTACGGACTCCCGATCTGACCCTGGTACTGGACATGGAGGTAGAACTTGGCCTCAAGCGTGCGCGTGAGAGGAATCAGAAAGAAAACAGCGAGACCTGGGGAAGGTTCGAAGCCGAGAACCTGGACTTTCATAGCAGGGTAAGAGAAGGCTATCAGTTCTTGGTCCAAAGGGCGCCCGATCGAGTCCTGCTGGTGGATGCTTCGGGCACTCCGGAGGAGGTCTTTGAGAAACTTTTGGGGCTTCTTGAGGAGAGAGTCCCCACTTTTTTTAGCATCCATCAAGGCATGCCGTGAAACTGAGAGACTTTGTTGGCAATCAACGAATGGTTGAGATCCTGCGCCGAGGCCAGCTTCCCGGGGCCAGCCTCTTTACGGGCCCTGAAGGTGTAGGAAAAAAGACCCTGGCCTTGAGCCTGGCTGCCCTGGCCAATTGCAAGGAGGGCACCGATGAGGAGTCGTGCGGAAAGTGCTCGTCCTGCGTCAAAGCAGCCGCCGGGTATCATTCGGACATCTTACTTTTCCAGCCCCTCAAGAATCTCATTCGTATTGGAAAGAATGGCAGGGACCCAGACACGATGCGGAAGCTCAATCGGGAAGCCCAATTCCGACCCTTCGAAGGGCGTCTTCGGTTCTTTATCATTGATCAGGCGGAAACCATGACCGAAGAAGCCGCCAATTGCATTTTGAAAACACTTGAGGAGCCTCCGGATACCTCTCGGATTATCCTGATCAGTTCCTTCCCGCGCCGCTTGCTCCCGACCATTCGATCACGCTGCCAGGCCTTCCCTTTTCATCCCTTGGGTCGGGAAGAAATCCTGCGCTACCTGGAGGATCATCTGACTGAGGATCATCCTGAGATGAGGGCTTCCTGGGCCGAAGGAAGCATCGCCGCTGCCCTAAGGCTAGATCTTGAAGAGACGCTCGAGCAAAGGGATCGCATGCTGGAATTGTTGACCTCCTGGTGTAAACAAAAGTCCTTCGAAGCCCTGTACACTCAATGTGAGCAGACTCCCCTGCGAAATGAACTCAAAACCCGCGAAGGCGTTCGCCACTATCTGAATCTCCTCCAGAAAATCGGTGAAGATCTCTATTTCCTGCAGGTGAATACTCCCCAACGGATCGTCAATCAGGATCGATTGGAACATTTGCAAAAACTCTCAGAAGGTGTAGAGTCGAATTGGGTTAGAAATTTTCTCTACCAAGTGGATCGAGCCCGATGGGAGATCGACCATTATGTGAATCCGTTGATGTGTTTCGAGACCCTTTGGCTCATGAGTTCCAAGCCCGGTGCATAGGTTCTGGTCACGAAACGACGACAGCGCCGTTCTGACAAGACGGGTCGGGCAACGCGGGCGGTGCAATAGAGAATTGATACACAATACGGGCTAAGAACCATGCTGGAAATCGTCACCGTCAAGTTTGAGACCAATAAGTCCGCGGCCAACTTCCTGGCCCGGGACGTCGAGTTGCGGGTGGGCGATCGCTGCGTCGTCAGCACGAAACGGGGAGTGGAGTTGGGTCTTGTGATCCAAGGACAGAGGGCTGAAAATCTCGATCTGGGCGCATCCAAAGTAAATAAGGCCTTAAGAAAAGCCACCGAGCGGGATCTTTATCTTCACGAGAAAAAGAAAGATCAGGAGGCTCACGCTCACCGATTCTGCAAAAAATTGATCCGAGCCGAGAAGCTTCCCATGAAGCTCTCCCGGGTTGAGTATATCTTCGACGGCAGCCGGGTCATTTTCTATTTCACTGCAACGCGACGTGTTGATTTTCGCGGACTGGTCAAAAATTTAGCTCGTCGACTGCGTGCCCGAATTGAGATGCGGCAGATTGGGGCGCGTGACGAAGCCAAGTTAATCGGCGGAATGGGGTGTTGCGGTTTAGGTGAAAACTGCTCTGCCCGGTTCTTGAAGGAATTGAAATCCGTCAGTGTTCGAGCGGCCAAGGAACAGGGCCTGACCGTAAACCCCGGGCGCCTGTCCGGGATGTGTGGCCGATTGAAGTGTTGTTTGAATTATGAGGTCAGTGCCACCGGTGGCTGCAGATCTTAGTGTTTAGTGTCTCCTTCCATAAATACGGCGACCTCAGCCTGTTTCTTTGGCCTTTGCCTTCAGCTTGATACTCCACTCCTGAAAGTGCTCGACTTCCTTTGCGGAGTCACTGCTCTGGAGAAATTGCTCGCACACTTTCACCGCCTCCACGAAGGCATCCTGTTTCTCCAAGAGGCCGACCAGTTTTTCGTAGGGTGTCGCCCACTTGGGATTGAACTGGATCGCTTCCCGATAACGCGCTGCGGCTGCCGTATAATTCTTCCGTTTGTAGTAAAAATCACCTATCTCTACGTGTTCTTTGGCTTTTTGAGGGTCCAGTTCAGGAGGGCCTTCCTCAATATCGGCGACCTTTTCGGCCGTAGGATCTGCTCGAATCAGTACCGGTTTCTTCCTCGAGCGGCTTTCCTGCCCGAACAGAGGAACCCCGGAAACGAGGAGCAAAAGAGGAATAAGACAGACGAAAAGTCTCATCTTTAAGAGCACAGTTTATTGGACTTTTTACCTCTTGTCAAAACCTGAAGAGGATGCTAGTCTATGCCGTAGTAAACTTTCTGTAGCATCTGAATCTTTACCAATTGTCCGTTTAGCGTTGAGGAAGAGGCGCTGTTTGTTGAGGTAGACGATTATGGTTAACCGGAAATTGATACGTCCGTCACTGTCCGACCTGAAGGAGCAACCCCCTTCAAAGTATATCGAGGGCCAAAGGAAAAAGGTTCCTCCGGAAGTAACCAATGCTGAGCAATATTACTATTTGAAGCAGATGTCGAACAAAACTCCGATGGTCATCAAACTCGTTGACGACGAGGAAATCTTCGGCATGATTGAATGGTACGACAAACACTGCATCAAGGTGAATCGTGAAAAAGCGCCGAACCTGCTGATCCCTAAACACATCATCAAATACATCTTCAAAGAAAGCGAACTCGAGGAAGTTGCCGGCAACGCTCTATTTGAGAGTGAGATGAAATGAACTCGGCTGAACCCGTGAAGGGTTTTCCTGTCGTTTTTTCGACAGGGGATCCTCATGGGATCGGCCCGGAAGTGATCCTGAAAGCACTTTCGGAATTCCCCTCCTTCCATCCCATTATTTTCGGAGATCCTCATTACCTCAAGAAACTGGGGCAGGATCTAGGGATGTCTCATGTTTTGGATCAGGTCGAGATCATTACCTCGGGCCATTACAATTATCCTCCTGTATGGGGCACCTTGAATGAAAAAGCCGGGCGATTTGCCCTGCAAAGCCTGGAATCCGCCGTCGAGTACTGCCACAAAAATCGTCTTCCGCTGCTGGTCACCGGACCGATCAATAAGAAGGCGACTCATCTTTGCGGGTCAACCCGGCCCGGCCAGACCGAGTTGGTGGCTTCTTTTTTCCCCACTGCAAATCCGGTGATGGCCTTTTTCTCAGAGCATCTGCGGGTCCTCCTCATCACCACTCATATTCCTTTACGGGAAGTTCCGTTAGCCCTTCACCATGACGACCTGGTCAGCAAGACGGAGGTTTTTATCGAAGCCCTGCACCACATCGATATTTCTCAACCGCGCCTGGCCCTTTGTGGCCTGAACCCTCACGCTTCTGAGGAAGGATCCTTTGGTGATGAGGAGAAAACCATTCTCGAACCTGCTGTTCACACACTGAACCAAAAGTATGGCCCTGAGACGGTCTCTGGCCCTTTCCCTGCAGATACGATTTTCCGCAAGGCTCTTGAAAGCGAGTTTGATGGTGTTATCGCCTTATACCACGACCAGGGTCTGATCCCCCTGAAGCTGGTGGCATTCGAATCTGCCGTAAACGTAACCCTGGGCCTTCCTCTGGTCCGGACTTCCCCAGATCATGGAACCGCCTTCGACATCGCCGGACAGGGCGTTGCCGATGCCCGAAGCATGATCCAGGCTATTCAATGGGGCATTCGACTGGCCAGCCCTCCGTCTCCCTCCCCGGTCACCTAGCGCGGGACCTCCGGAATGTGGGAGGCACCTCAGGTGTCAACTTCCAAGACATGGTTTACAG
>CBDUTA010000055.1:0-13875 GCA_965369785.1 uncultured bacterium | reverse complement strand
CCATGATGGCGGTCACCCAGCATATCTACAGGTTTATGGAAACGGTGGGCATCCAACAGGTCCATCTGGTCGGCCACTCCAGAGGCGCTCTGCCGGCTGTCCGTCTCGCTGTCGATCACCCTGAGATGATCCGGACGCTTATTATTTTCGACAGCAACACTCTGGCCCTTGAGGATCCCAACGCGCCCAGGCGCACGACGGCCCCAGCGACTCAGCCTTCCGCTCCACCCCCTGTCCCTACCCAAGAGTCGATTCGTCAATTCTGGTCGTCCCTCTCACACCAGCAGGATTTCCTGACCGATGAGTTTATTGAGGTCGAATTTCAAGTCTCCCAGCTTCCCAAGTTCAGAGAAGCGACGGAAAAAATGGCATCGTTGACCGATCAGTGGGCCAAGCAGAATCCGGAGAAAATCAAAGAGAATCCCAGGAGTCGGGGCAGGTGGTGGTACGATGAGATGAAGCGCGAAACCTATGTCCGACTCAATGCGGGCCGCTTCAAGAACCCGACCTTGATTATTTGGGGGTACAATGATCCCGGTGCCTCCTATCAACTGGGCATCAATCTGTACAAAACCATCAGTGCGGTTGTCGATCGCAGTGAGCTGCATCTTTTCAACCAGTGCATGCACTATGGCTTCCTCGAGTATCCCCGCGAGGTGAGTGATGTCATGATCAGTTTCATCAGAAATGCCAAGGAGGGAATCAGCAACTGATCTACGCGCTGCGCGCGGGTTCCAGGTTTCAAGTTCCAGGTTTCAGGTCCAAAGTTCAAATTGGTCTTTGGGTTTTTTCAATTGGGTATTTTTTGGTATTTAGAATTTGAGATTTAGGATTTCCTTCGGTCAGTCCTCAGTCCTCATCACTTAGTCAATTCCACAACCTTTTTCTCCTGGCGGTGTCTCGGTCAGGAGTGAGGCTATGAGTGGCGCGCTGGGGTCTCTGGCAGCCAGCTCACGAGCGGCTTCACCGAGTTGCTTCCTCAGGGAAGCATTCGTTTCTTCCAGATCTGCAATACACTGCTGCAGTTTTTTAATCTTCGGTGCCATTTCATCGACCGTAAATCGCTGCTTGATGTGCTGGGGGCAATTGGGACTCCAGGCCTTCACGTTGAAACACAAGACCCGCTCGGGTCGCGCCTTGTAATCGGCGTCGATCAGTTTTTGCAGCAGATCCGAGTCCTTTTCGACGAATTCGGCAGTGCCCCAGATTTTGATGCGCCGGCGGTTCGGGTAGTCCATCAGGAAAATGAAGGCTTTGTTGTTTTCAGTGAGATTTCCCAGCGAGATGTATTGAGCGTTCCCCTGAAAGTCGGCAAAGGCTAGCGTGTGCTCATCGAGCACTTTGAGGAAGCCCTTAGGGCCGCCGCGGTACTGGATGTAGGGCTGACCGTCCGTGCCCGCGGTGCCCAAATAAAGGGAGTCTTGCTCGGCGATGAATTCCGCCAGTTCGGGTGTCACAAGGTCGCGCCAGGGTCCCTGCTCACCCTGCTTTTCCATCCTGGCGTAGGAGGTGCGTGATCCGCGTTTCTCCTGGGCTGCTTTGACCGTAGCCGTGAAGGCAATTTCACTAATGGGGTGCTTCATGATAGCGTCTTCCTTTCTTGTCTTAAAGCCTAATGGGTTAGCGGCTGAATCGCAAAGTCAACCAGGTGGCTATGAAACTACTCTCTGTAAACGTCTCCCTTCCCAAAGAGATCACATTCAAAGGAAAGACCGTAAGAACCGGTATTTTTAAAGAACCCGTCCAGGGACGCCTGCAGGTTCAAAACCTGAATATCGAAGGCGACGGACAGGCCGATCTGATGGGTCACGGTGGCCCCTTCAGAGCCGTCTACGTCTATTCGTTCGATCATTACGCCTATTGGGAGAGTGAACTGGGAAGATCGGATTTCGCCTATGGGCAATTCGGCGAAAACTTCACGGTTGAAGGGATGCTGGATCAAGAGGTTCATGTGGGCGATATTTTCCGAATCGGTACGGCCCTTTTCCAAATCACTCAACCTCGAATTCCTTGCTACAAATTGGCCATCAAAATGGGTGTTGAAGGGTTCTACAAACAAATTTTGGCCAGCGGGCGACTGGGTTTTTACTTTCGGGTGCTGAAAGAGGGAGAGGTCGGGGCCGGAGACGCGATCGAAAGGGTCGAAGTGGACCCGGTGGGCTTGACGATTCTTGAGGTCAATAAGCTCATGTACTTTGACAAGGACGACCTTGAGGGTTTTAAAAAGTCCCTCGGTGTTGCGGCCCTTTCCCCGGGTTGGCGAACCACATTCGAAGGACGGTTGGCCAAGGCGGAACTCTCCACCAGTACCCAGGAGCAATTCAGAACATTGGTCGTGGACCGCAAAGTCAAGGAAAGTGAAACGATTACCTCTTTTTATCTGCTGGCGGAAGACAACGAGCCGTTAGCAGCTTTCCTGCCCGGCCAGTTCCTGCCCTTGAAATTGGATATACCCGGACAATATAAACCGGTTTTGCGGACGTATTCCTTATCGGACAGCCCCGACAAGGACTACTATCGGCTGAGCATCAAGAGAGAACCGGCTCCGCCGGACCGGCCCGACCTGTATCCGGGAGTTTCCTCGACCTACTTCCATGATGAAGTCGGGCCCGGTTCCAAATTGTTATCCAAGTCTCCTCGAGGGACATTTTTCCTTGACCCGAACAGGGACAACTCCGTCGTTTTGCTGAGTGCAGGGGTTGGGCTGACTCCTCTGGTGAGTATGCTCAACGCAATGGTTGAGGCAGGTGCAGACCGACCTGTCTGGTTTATTCATGGCAGTCGCAACGGCAGTGAGCAGGCCATGGGTGCGCAGGTAAGAAACGTTGCCCAGGAGAACAGCAACGTCCAGATTTACATTCGATACAGCAGGCCTTTGCCGGAAGACCAGGTGGGGCGTGACTATGACGAAAAAGGATATGTGGATATCGAACTCGTGAAGCGTCTCGTGCCCGGCCCCGATCTCGATTTTTATCTGTGTGGCCCCACCCCTTTCATGAAATCGCTGTTTAACGGATTACTGGAGTGGGGTGTCTCTGAATCGCACATTCACTATGAGTTCTTCGGTCCGGCATCGGCTCTTCAGGAGAGAGCGAAGGTGGCTCCCGCCAAGCGTGAAGCGGAGATTGTTCAATGTTGTCAGGATCTAGAGATTAATTTCATCAAGTCGGGAGTGAAGGTGAATTGGAATCCCTCTTTTGAGAGCATTCTGGATCTGGCTGAGGCCAACGGATTGAGCCCGGATTACAGCTGCAGGTCGGGTATCTGTCATACCTGCCTGTGTCAGCTTGAGGAAGGTGAAGTGGAGTACGTCTTGGAGCCTCTTGAGCTGCCCGAGGAGGGGTCGGTACTGATCTGCTGTTCCAAACCCAAGACCCCTCTGGTCATCCTGGTGTGACTGGCCCGTGCGATCCACGATCGGGAGGGGCATCAGTAATAAGGCAGAGACCCTCCGGAATGTGGGAGGCACCTCACTTCGTGCTTTCGTGCATTCGTGCTGTCGTTCGGATTCGGCACCTCAGGGCCTCCGACATTCCGGAGTCCTTGCAATCCTGACGGTCCCGGCTCGCCCCTGCGTGGCTTCGCGACAAGAACCTATGCATAATCCGGGCTGGTAATACGACAGCTACTGGGGACCCACTGGGGACAGAAGTTTTTTCACCTTTCAGCCATCATTGGCCGAGTGGTGTGTCTTTGAACCAGGCAGGGCGATCTTCTCTGGTGTAGCGGATGACTCCTGTCTCATCAGCATAGAAGCTACGACCATGGCGCTTATCCTGGCTCAGTGGTGTGGCAGTGATCGTAAAGGTGCTGCCTTCACCGTTCCTAAGGGTACGAAAGGTATAGCCATTCTGTGTTCCCGATCCAAGCACACTGTCGATCAGACCTTCGGTCAACAATGCTGCTAAGTCCGGGGCATAATTTCCCTGACCTGTCTCAGCCGAGTAGATGATCTGGGCACTCACGATGTAACGCACCGAGCTGATCGCGGAAGTTTCAGGGTAATTAACCCTGGGAGGGTCCAGTAGGTTTGGGGGGTAAAGAAGAACCCATACGAAGATACCCGTTCCGACAATCACAATGATTAGAAATACCCGTTTCAGGAAACTCATGCCTCTCTCCGATTCCTTAGCCCGGATGATCCATAGATTCGCTATTGCATCGCCGAAATCACTTGTCCTGACTGTGGTGCCTTCGGTCGGCCTCCCGACCATAAAAGCCTCCTCTTTCTAATGGTACAAAAGAAATTGTCCTTAGGTGTTTAGGCCTAATGGTTTAGAAGAAAACTCAACCCGCAGGACAGCCACTGGGGACAGACACTACTGGGGACAGAAGTGTTTTCGAAGTGTTTTCAAACTAGAATGGTGAGCCAAACTAAATCGCAGCTTTCATGAGGAACTACTTGATCCAGCAGTATACTAATCAATTGGAGGTCATAGCCCACGAAACATCCAAGGTAGTTCAAATTTACGGCTACCATGATTTGAGGAGGTCTGATGATGAATAGAACCGCACTTGTTTTGATAGTGTCCACTTTCTTGGCCTTACCCGTCCAGGGACAGTCCGCTACCGATAGAGAACCCTCAATTTTGACTGTCACCGGGTTAGGAGAGATTCGCATAGCACCTGATGAGGCCACAGTCCAGTTAGGAGTTTCCCGCCAGAGGGAAACCGCGCAGGAGGCTCAGGGAGAAGTTAATGAGGTTGCTCAAGAGATTCTCGCCGCCGTTAAACAGTTGGGTGTTGAGGCAGAGCATATTCAGACTTCCGAACTCAGGCTGTCCCCGGTCTACAATACTCGCGGTCGCAGGCCTGGCTCTAACAGTGAACCCCGCGTTGTGGCCTACCGTGCTTCAAACATGGTCTCTGTACGCTTGGAGAATCTCTCCCTAGTGGGGTCGGTGATAGACGCGGCAATGCAAGCAGGAGGGAATCAATTGCAGGGTGTCTACTTCGCACTTCGCAACGATCTTTCAGCCAGAGAGCAGGCACTCAAAAAGGCGGTCCAGGAGGCTTCTCAGAAAGCCAAGACGATCTCTGAGGCTCTCGCCGTAAGAATTATCGAGGTGATTGAGGTCCACGAAGGATCGGGTTCTATTCGTGTGCCCCAAAACAGGTTTCAAGCTTCAGCTGAAATGGGATCTGTAGCACAGTTAGCAGCCGCGATTCCCGCTCCGGTTTCGCCTGGCCAATTAACCGTGAGTGCCAGAGTGATCATTCGTTACCGCATCGGACAGTAACGGGAAGCAATCGTCATTCGTGGGGAGTCACTGGGGACAGAAGTTTTTTCAACCTGTTCCAACTCCGCCCATTCAGATCTGCATTCCGCAACAGGTAAAGACCGGACTCTCTGTTCTCCCGATTGAACAAAAATGAGTTAGGATTGCCTTAAACTCGCTGTAGGCTTGGATTTCAGGGCGAATTACTCCCCATCATTTGTGAGGAAGTGGTGGAAATCGGGGACCGTCGAGGACCACGCGGTTTTGCTTACTTTAGTTAGGGCTGCGTACTGGATGATGATGAAAAGCGGAACAATGAGAACGGCTTCGGAATGCTTGCGGCAGTCTCACGTGCACCTGCCATGTCTCCCTGATTAGCCTGCGTCACGGCGATGGCCTGCAAGGCCTGAGCTTTATACTGAAGATTTGAGAAGGTATCGGCGACCTGAACGGCCAGCTCACGAATCTTGCCTGGTTCTCGCAGGGTACAGTGCTGTAAGGTCTATAGATACAATTCCCCGAAGCTATTCATGAGTCAGAGGTGAGTGGTAAAGATTAATCGAGGGGAGGTGTGGCAAATCAGCTGACCTGGGCCCGGATTATGCATAGAAAGAGCATGTTGAGTAAGGGATTTGTGTGGGTTTTGGCTCTCTCTGGTCTGCTTTGGGCTGAAGCCACCACCGCTACTATTTCAGGAACGGTTGCCGATCAAGCAGGAGCACCCCTGAGCCGTGTAGAGATTGTCATTACCTGCATCGATAACGGAAAAGTGTGGTCGGTTCACACGGACAAGAGGGGCAGGTTTGTAGCGCCTAATCTGCCGCTGGGAGAGTATGTGTTGGGAACCTTCTCAACTGGGCTCATAACGGCAACCCGGGGTGTACGACTCGAGGATGGAAAAGCAGAAGTCATGGATTTCACACTGAAGTCGGAGGTTCCGCCTGCATCCAAACAAGTGCAGACCAGGGAACCCGTCGTTCCACCTGCTCCTTCCACAAAAAGGAAAAGTTCCCGCCCCCAGGCCAAAGAGTCACCACCTTCAGTAGAGCCATCACCGGCCCAGGCATTGGCTTCTGTAAGTCCAAAGGCCGGCAGTTTCACCGTACAAATCGCAGCTTATCAAACCCGGGAAAAGGCCGAAGCGTTGCGAGAGATGTTGGAAGAAGGTGGCTATCCCGTTTTCGTGGTTGAGGCGGATGTCCCGGAATTAGGTCGTCACTATCGTGTGAGGGTCGGTCCGTTCGATAGCGCAAAAAAGACCAGGGAAGTGGCCTCGGAGGTGCGGCGCCGCTTTCCACAAGAGGGACCCGATTTCTGGATCGTTCCATCGCCTTAGCGCCTGGTTGGAAGTAGCGAGTGTTGTGGTGGGTGTAGCAGTGTGTTCGAGAACGATAAGATAGCTATCCGCCTGGATCGAGAACCGATTGATATGCACTGAAAGGCGTCAGTCTGTCCAATAAACGACGGACAACGGACGGCTGACGACAGGGCTGCTGAGTAAACTTTGAAGGGCCATTATCTGCTCTCACCTCTTGTTGGGTAGTCGATGGTTAGGGCCTGTTGGCTTTGTCCGGCTTCAGGCCCGCACGGTTCTTTTTGTATCAACTGCACCTCAAAAAGTAAACTCTCTTTTGACTCTTAGCGTGAAGGCGAAATAAGCGAGTGCGGATTTATTTGCTAAAGATAGAATCGGTCGATTTCAGCGTCTGTCCAACCGAAGACCTCAGCCGGCAGACCGGCTGAAATTCAAAATACCAAATCCAAAATCCCAAACAAATTCAAAATCTAAAACTCAAAACCTAGAACCTGGAACCTGGAACCCGCGCGGAGCGCGCGACTTCCTCACGGCCCCTTGCAGTCCTGTTCCAGTCTTTTGAGATCAGGATTTTTTCCGATAACGACAAGAATGTCGTTTACCGAAAGTCTTGTGGAAGCTTCTGGATTGAAAGTCATCTCTCCGTTGGCCTGCTTGATGGCGACGACCACCACGCCATAGCGGTGTCGGATTTCAGCTTCGGAAAGGGTGGCGTCTTGAAGCGTGGATCGATCGCAAACCGTGATTTCCTCCATGCTCAGTTGAAGATATTCGCGATGAGTGACCAATTCCAAGAACTCGACCACGGTGGGTTTGACGGCGGCATGAAAGAAGCGCGCATAGGCCGTCTTATAGGGGGAGATCACCTTATCCGCTCCGCTTCGCTTGAGTCTCGGTTCGGCCTTTTCATCAGAAGCCCTGGCGATGACCGTGACTGCGGGATTGAGTTCTTTGACCGTGATGGTCACGTACAAATTGTCCGCGTCGGAGGGAAGCAGGGCTAGAACCACCTTGGCCCTCTTGATGCCGGCCAGGTCGAGGACCGACTCATCGGTAGCGTCACCAATAAGATAAAGATGCTCTGCAGCTCGAATCTCAGCTTCCTGTTCGGAGTCATTCTCCAGAATGCAGACGGAGTAGCCTTCCTGTTGCAGGTCTTGAGCGACCGGCTTTCCAATCCTGCCGAATCCGCAGACGATGTAATGATCCTTGAGCTTTGCGAGTTGCTTCTTCATCCTGTTCCTTCCCAGTACGCCCTGAAGTTCACCTTCGAAAACGACTTGACCCAGTCGTGTGAAGGTGTAGATGGCTGTTCCAATGCCGGTCACGATTAAAAAGCTGGCGAAGAGACGACCCTGAGAAGACAAGGGATGTACTTCGGAGAAGCCCACTGTAGAAATCGTGATGAGGGTCATGTAGAGGGCTTCCCCCAATGACCAACCCTCGATAAAGAAAAATCCCAGGGTTCCTACCAGAGTCCAAAAGCCCAGCAAAGCTAACCCAAACACAATGCTGCTTTTTTGGCTTGTGAAAGAGACAGGCGAGGACATCTTCTGTCCGGTCATTATGTGAGGTTCTCTTGATTACACAAACCACAGACGGGATGAAATTCCAAATCTCAAATCCTAATTCTCAAACAAATTCCAAATTCCAAGCTCCAATTTCCAAATCGAACTTGGAATCTGGAACCTTTCCTCATCTCCTATCTTTCATCTCCAAGGGCGCTTGCGATGCTGGGTGTGTAATCGGGATCGATCCGGTGCATGCGCTCAATCAGGGCTTCAGCCAGCTGAGGGCGGCCGGCACGGAGGGCGACTCCTGCCAGTTCTTCCAATCGAAAAAGCCCAGTGACCCAGCCATCCAGGGTCTTGCTGGCGGCGAACCGGTCGGCCAGTTGGATCAGCTTCGCCTCAGCTTCTTCAGGATGATCACTCTCAAGGACCAGTTGAGCCTCAACGACGTCGACGGTTCTTTCCTGATAGCGGTTTTGCAGTCTTTCATAGACAGGGTTCGCGGTGTCCCGTTTAAATTCTTCAAAGTAAGCCTGGAGGCGCTTTTGGGCCTCCCTGGCCTCTGCAATCCGGCCCAATGCCAAGAGTGCTTCAGCCGCCCGTGCGGCTCCCGTGAGACGCGCCACGGCCAGGGGGCGTTTTTCAGCCTCCAGGGCAGCAGTCAGAGCCTCCTCAAAACGACCTCTCATGAGAAGATAACCCAGCCAGGGATCGGTAAAGCGGCCATCCCGAAGGCTACGCACTTCAAGGTGAAAGGCTTCCTCAAAGAGCTTGTCCACCTCTTCGTAGTTTCCCATCCGCAAATGAACGGCACCCATCACATGGATGTTGTGTCCGTGATGCCATTCTTCGACTGGGGCAACACCGGCGGCGAAGTATTCTCTTTGCAGAAGATCGGCTTTTTCGAGTTGGTCCAGTGCCTCTTTCCACTTGCCCAACCGGGGCAGGACGTGGGCATACATGTGCTGAGCGTGGGGGACCCCGAGGACCGCGTCAGCATATCTCTTGCCATGCTCAGCAGCCTTGTCATAGCGCCCCAAACCCTCGTAGGAGTGGACCAGATAGTGGTGGGCACCAAAATGGTCGGGATCCCGTTGCAGGGCAGCGTCGTAATAGGCAACGGAGGCGACTCGGCCGCCCTGGCCCCGACCTGCAACACTTCTCTCTGAAGCATTTCCCCGCAATACCCAGGCATGAGGATCATCCAGATCCAGAACGATCAGTTCATCGATCGCCTGGCGGTATTCCTGGAGTCTCTTGCTGCGCTCCTGAGGAGGGGCGAAAATCCCATCGAGCTGTTGCCGGCCCAAAGCAATCCACTTGGCTTCTTTCTCCGTCACATTCCCATGGACGACGATCTCTGCGGCCTGTTTGTGGTGAAAAAATGCGTCTTTGTAGGCCGTGGCACCGGTGTAGGCTTTGGCCAGTCCGAGGTGGGCCATGGCCAGCTGTGTGTCGTGGCGCAAGGCCTCGTGAAAGGAACGTGCCGCTTCCACCCAAACATAGGAGTGCAGGTAGGCGATGCCCTGATTGTAATAGGCCTGGGCCTCGGCCGAGTCCGTGCTCACCTTCTGGTTCATGCGACCGGACCCTTTGGTGAGCGCCACCGGACGCTTCATCACTTCGGCAGAGGATGTCCTGGGAATGGATCCTATCTGCGAAGTGACCGTTTCGTCCTGGGCCAGGGTAACGGAGAATTGGCCGTTCAGAAAAAGAACCAGCAATGCAGCCAGCACCCCAGCCATCTTTTTGTCAGTTTCTGTACTCATGTGGCCCACTCCTTGTTTGTGTCGACATGGATCAGTCGGTAACCTTACTCCAGAGAGGGCAGAAAGTGCTAATAGAAAAGTCGGATAGATTTGAAGTCCTCATGGAGTGAGTAAGGATCATGAACTCGCCTTCGCATTTTCTCATGACTGCGGCCTTACGCCAGGCTCTGCCCAGGATTCCCATGGTTCGAAGTGCTGTTCTCATCGGTTCTGTGGCGCCGGACGTGGCTTTCTACTTGCTGACGATGGGCTCGTTCTTGTACTTCCACTATCTGATGGGCTGGCCCCTGAACGAGACTGCGCGATATGTCTTTAGAACACTCTACTTCGAAGACCCTGTTTGGATTGCCGCTCATAACCTTCTGCATTCACCCGTAAGCCTGGCGGCTGGGTTGTGGGTTGCACACTTGCTGAGGTCACGCTGGAGTCACCTGTCCAATTGGATGCATTGGTTTTTGATGGCCTGCCTTCTGCACGGGTTTGTGGACATTCTCACTCATCATGATGACGGGCCCGTTCTTTTTTGGCCCCTGAACTGGAACTTTCGCTTTCCTAGTCCGATCAGCTACTGGGATAATGATTACTTTGGAAGGCAGGTGGGTACCTTCGAATGGATTTTGGACTTGTCCCTCGTGGGGTACCTCATTTTCCACTGGAGGAGGTCTAAAAAGTGAACGATGAATTGGAACTCACTCTTATCCTGCTTTACCCAGCACAACCAGATTGTCCCCATTCACCGGTCATCGTTCATTATTCATAAATCACTATTCACTATTTAGAGAGGAGAAAACATGGGTTGCTACAATTCTGTGATTGTCACTGCATCAGTAGATAAGGTTTGGAAGGCTTTGAGAGATTTTCACGATTTATCCTGCTGTCCTGATGTGATTACGCAAGTTGAAGTGGTAGGAGATGCCGGAGGTACCGAAATTGGCGCCAAGCGGATCCTAAACGGTGTATTCCACGAGACCCTGCTCACATTGGATGATGAGGAGCGAACTTTCAGCTACAGCATCGACGATGGTCCTGAAGCGGTTTCAAAAGACAATGTGCAGGGCTATGTCGGGGTAGTACGCGTTTTTCCGGTCACCGAGGATGACTCCACTTTTGTTCTGTGGACTTCCCGTTGGGATTCCAGCGGTGGTGGAGTTCAGGAATTCTGTGATCCCATCTACCAGGCTCTACTGGGCTCCCTTAAGAGTCACTTCGCCTGATTAGCAGTTTTCCTTAGCTGCTTGAGGTGTTTGAGATCGTGGTATCCGGACAGGCGAATCCGCTCATACAGGGTCATTGGACCAAAGCGGGGGTGTTCCCACCAGAGATTGTCCAGGAGACGCGACCTGAGGGGCAAAAGCTTGCTTCGGGTTTCATCCCGGGCCTGATGGAGATCCTCAAGAAGATCGGTCATGGGAAGACCGGGTGACGGCTGAGTCGGTTCCGGCGCCTTACCCTGGCCCGATTTAGTAGTGTCGGCGGTATCTTCCAGGGGAAACGGGCGCCCAGCCAACACCGCCTCCTGATTGAATTTCCCCTCGCGGCTGTCGTCGATCGACTCCAGGATCTGCTGGGGAAGCCGCCGCTCGCTTAAAAGCAGGTGATGAGCGATCTCCCCAATCGACCACGCCTCAGGGCTGGGCTTGCTTTCGGACTCGGTCTGGGAGATTCCCTCCAGGAATGCCAGCACCTTCTCTCTGGCTTGCTCTGCAAATTGTAGGGCCTGGTCGAATTCCTGCTCAGGGATTGCCACTTTGGTCATTAGACCATCTTACTCAAAGGCGATTTTCCTGCATAGAAGAGAATTAATGCAAGTGATGACCATCACTTTAGAGATTTGTGGAAGTTGCCACATTAGTGAATGGGTAAAGGCCAAATACGGTTACTCACATCGAGTCACATAGAGCGTTAAAGATGCGCAGTAGAGTCCTGGAGATTATTAGCGGTATCGCAATCACACTTGTCCTGGTGGGCATGGTGAGCAGCTACCTGCTGGTTAAATTTCTGATAGTGGCCCTGCCCGGCTTTGGAGATTCCATTTATCGGGAGGCCGGCAGAGGGCCGTATAGCATGAACGCTCTGATCCGGATGACCATCTCTGCACTTATTCTGGTTGTGGTTGTTTACTTCTTTCTCTGGACTGCTCACTATTTCCTCACCAGGATGAGTTTCCTCAAGAGGATGAGTTTCAACCAGGTTCTGTACAGAGCCTTCCAATTTACCAGTCATCACGTCGTATTCAATCTCCTGGCGGTGGTTCTCCTCCTCGGCAGCCTGGTTCTGAATATGTGGGTCACCGCCATTCATGCCGTTACCTACTACTCTCTGAGTTCCATTGAAATTCTTGCCCCGGAGATCCCAGAGGACACACGTTTGCGCTTGAAGGTGGATTTCTATTGCCTGAGAAACGCCGATGATTTTTTCTACTTCCAGCAGAAGCTCCTTGTCCTCTCTAAAGAAAGGAACGTTACACTTCCAGACTTTGAGCTCCTGTAAGAATGCAGGTCCGGACTTTTCCTTTTCACCCATACCTCCAGACGGGTGGCACTCCACAGGTGTTGAATTCTCTGAGTTGATCTCGTCGCAAAATCATTTGAATAATAGATAAAGAGCAATCAAACTATGGCGAATCCAAAGAATGCTTCAAATGGTGTGACTAAGCGTGAACTGGCAAGCTCGGTTCTATTGAAAGAAGTGGAGCTTGATCCTTTCCTCGATCTGCTCCAGGGGGGTGAGGTGCGCAGCCTGAAAGAGGGCGAAGTACTGATTGAGGTCAGAGAGTCTAATCGCACCCTCTTTCTGATCCTATCCGGCCGTTTAACGATTCAACTGCTACCTGAACTGAACCCGATTGCCGTGCTTGGACCTGGAGATGTGGTGGGAGAGTTATCTTTTATCGATGGCCAGCTGACGACGGCTTATGCCGTCGCCGGGGTTCCCACCCGGGTGCTGGCACTGAATGAACAGATCATGACCTCGCTTTTGGAGGCTTCACCCCATGTAGCTCGAAATCTGCTCTTTGTTATGGCGCGGCGGGTGCGTCATCTAACCAATCAGGAATTGCGGCGGGAGCATGCAAACTACGCGGTTCGTCAATATGCTCAGGATGTGATTATCGATAGCTTGACCGGTCTCTATAACCGTCGCTGGCTGGATAGCATGCTGGTCAGGGAGTTGAACCGCTCTGACCGCGACGGACGGTCCCTTTCCCTGCTGCTCATCGGCATTGATGATTTCAAGAAACCGACAAAAAAAGAGGGGCCTCTGGCGGAAGAAAGCGTTCTCAATGCCCTCGCAGCCGTTTTACAAGCTACGACGCGTCCAGGTGAGATGCTGGCTCGCTATGGAAAGGACGAGTTCATGGCCGTATTGCCCGATACGGATGTTGCCACAGGGCAGGAAATTGGAGAACGTCTGCGTGAAGCCATTCACGAGGCCCAGGTGCCCACCTCTAACGGGGACTCTCCCTCTCCGATGACGGTCTCGATTGGGGTGGCTGAGCGGATCGCTGGGGATACGGCCGAAGCCTTTATCTCGGCCGTTGATGGGGCCCTTTATGATGCAAGGGCGGGCGGAGGTAACCAGGTGTTTCCGGTCTCTCGCTCCTCGAAATAGGGTAGGGACGAGCCACTGCTCGTGGTAAGACGCAGTCAGAGCCGCGGGCGTAATAGACTGTCTCAAAACCCCATTTGATTTTGATTAAGGCCTGTAGGGGCACACTGATGTGCGCCCACAAACCCTGCTTTATCAGGGGCCTAAAGGGCGCACGTCAGTGCGCCCCTACACAAGAAACCTGGGTCAGCCACCGGCTGCCCCCTAAAGTCTCTAGGTCCAGAGAAAATAATACATCAGTGCAAGGATCAATCCTGTGCCCAGGTTCATGAGGACGCCATTTTTGACCATCTCTTTCACCCGAACCAGGCCGGTGGAATAGGCAATGGCATTGGGTGGGGTCCCCACCGGCATCATGAAGTCCAGCGAGACACCGATTGCGATAAGCATTGCCATAGCTCTCACGTCAAGACCCAGGGCCTTGGCCACCGGAATCATCAGAGGAACCAGGATGG
>CBDUTA010000054.1:0-14038 GCA_965369785.1 uncultured bacterium | reverse complement strand
ATTTTTGAGCTGGCTTGTGGGGCCCAAGTTCGGGCCCCACATCCGCATTTTTTTAAAAATTATTTTGGGGGCCACCTTCGGCCCGCCCCTACACAAGAAACCTGGGTCAGCCGACTTTTGCGAGACCCCCATTCGTCGGCCCTGTCTTCATTCGAGTATTTCCTGGAATTTACTGTTGACAAGGGTGCCATGACCTGCTAGTTTTTTAGCACTTAAGGACCAGAGTGTTGGATAGACGAACTCATTTAAACCTCAGTCGACGGGAACGCCAGATCATGGATGTTCTCTTCCAGCGCGGTTTAGCCACGGTAGCTGAGGTGCTGAACGACTTGCCCGATCCGCCAAGCTATTCGGCCGTCAGGGCCACCCTTCGGGTGCTGGAAGGAAAAGGTCATGTCAGGCACCGGCAAGAGGGACTTCGCTATCTCTTTGTTCCGACTCTGGCTCCAGAGAAAGCCAAACGCTCGGCCCTGGAACATCTTGTGAGAATATTCTTCGACGGGTCCACCGAGCACGCCGTGGCCACCCTTTTGGACCTCTCGGCATCCAGGCTGTCAGAAGGGGAGCTGGATAGGTTGGCTGGGCTCATTGACCAGGCCCGAAGGGAGGAAAAGCGGTGATAAGTTCTCTGTTCGATCCCCTCTCATTTTCTTCCTATACCCCGATGTGGCTGATGATGTTGGTGAATCTTTTGGTTAAGGGAACGGTTGTGTTAATGGCTGCAGCTCTGTTCGGTTTGCTGCTGCAACGGGCCTCGGCGTCCACTCGATATCTGGTCTGGAGCTCGGCCCTGTTGGCTCTGGTGGCGTTACCCATTTTGCCGCTGTTCCTGCCGGTCTGGCAGATACCGCTTCCGGGTGATCTGTTCTCTGCGGCTGTTTCCCAACCGGCTTCCGCGGTTTCCCCAGCTCTTTTGCCCACGGCCTCTGTAAACGAATCGAATACATACCCACCTGGAGGTCTCTCTCCCGAGACAGAAGC
This sequence comes from uncultured bacterium, assembly GCA_965369785.1. Taxonomy (GTDB): domain Bacteria; phylum Acidobacteriota; class UBA6911; order RPQK01; family JADFOI01; genus JADFOI01. The sequence goes on along the minus strand of CBDUTA010000054.1, from coordinate 13,057 downwards.
ACTGCCAGCCCGCAACTCGAAGGTCCAGACAGGGGAGAGTATCGTCTTGCAGGAACCAGCCCGGCGATCAAAGCCAGCTCTGCTCTCAACCCCGACAATGCACTGGGCCACCTGGGCGGTGATGGCCTGGCTTGTCGGTGTGGTTGCGGTCCTTGCCCGTTTGGCGGTGGGTTTTGTCAGAGCCGGGTGGCTCGTTCGGCGGGCAAAACCGGTTACCGATGAAACATGGAAAACCCTGTTGCTTGACCTGGCTGACCCGATGGGACTGGCAGGTCGAGTCAGTTTGCTCCAAAGTAATCGAGCGGTGATGCCGATGGCTTGGGGACTCTTTCGGCCAGTGGTTTTGCTTCCCCACGACAGAAATCAATGGTCGGATGGGTTGTGTCGCATGGTCTTACTGCACGAACTGGCCCATATCAAGCGGCGCGACTGCCTGGTCCAAATGTTAGCCTCCACAGTTTGTGGTCTGTATTGGATCAACCCCTTAGTGTGGATTGCGGCTCGGCGACTTCGCATCGAGCGCGAGCGGGCTTGTGATGATCACGTGTTGAGCCGGGGAGTCCGGGCTTGTGATTATGCCGAGGGTCTACTCGAGGTGGCCCGCTCCCTACGGTCCTTATCCTTCTCGTCCCTGGCAACGGTCACCATGGCCCAGGGTTCGCAGCTGGAGAATCGCTTGCTGGCCATCCTCAACCCCCGCCTGCATCGTGAAGCGTTGACCCGAGGGGCAATAGCTCTTTCCATCGCTGGGGCAGCCTGCATCGCCCTTCCACTTGCGGCCATGCAGCCGGCGGCTGAGAAGTCGGAAAGACCGGTCGTTGGAGTAGCTGAAGGACAACCCGGTTCGCCTTCCCGCCTCACCGATAGGACAGATTTTCAGCCCCTTCAGGATTTGCCGCTGGCTCTCCTACCGGTCTCGCAACCGGTCCAGATCAGAGACCAGCGCCAGGAACGAAGCTTGACGGAGTTGGCCTATATGACCTCGAACATGGAGCCGCATCCTCGACCCATAGCCCCCAGGAAATCCAGGCGGCGGCGGGGCGACCGGGACCGACTGGACCAGATTAAAAACTCGCGTGACCTTGGAGTCTTGAGTGAAGCCCTCAATGATGAGGATGTGAGAGTCCGCGAGATGGCAGTCCGGGCCTTGGGGAAGATCGAGGATGAGAGCGCTGTGGATTTGCTGATTGGAGCGTTGACAGATTCCAATGGGGAGATCCGCAGGAGGGCGGCAAGGGCCTTGGGCAAGATCGAGGACGCGGGCGCCGTCCAGGCCCTGGGCAGGGCCCTAAACGATGAAGATCTGGAGGTGCGCCAGGCGGCCATCCAGGCCTTGGGGGACATCGAGGATGTCAGTGGTGTGGAGTGGTTGATTCCGGCGCTGACAGACTCCAATGGGGAGATCCGCAGGGAGGCGGCGCGGGCACTGGGTGAGATCGAGGACGCTAGTGCCGTCCAGGCCCTGGGGACGGGCCTAAACGATGAGGATCTGGAAGTTCGCCGGGCCGCCATCCGGGCCTTGGGTGAGATCGAGGATGTGAGCGCTGTGGGTTGGTTGATACCAGCCCTGACGGATCCCAGTGTGGAGATCCGCAGGGGAGCAGCACGGGCCCTGGGAGAGATCGAAGATGTAGGTGCCCTGGCGGCTCTGGGCGGGGCCCTGAACGATGAGGATCTGGAAGTTCGCCAGATGGCCATTCGGGCATTGGGCAGGATCCGGGATGAGAGCGCTGTGGACTGGTTGATGCCCGCCTTGACGGATTCCAGTTCGGAGATCCGCAGACGGGCCGCATGGGCGCTGGGTGAGATCGCGGATGCCCGTGCCGTTCCGGCCCTGAACCTTGCCGCAGAAGATGCGGATGCAAAGGTACGCAAGGCGGCTACTCGTGCGCTGCGAGAAATCGAGAGACGGTGAGCGGAAAATGTGGGGCTGGCCCCACATTTTCCGCTGTACTTTCGTGCCTTCGTGCTTTCGTGGGTTCGGAATCTCCTAGACCCATGCACTCGTGTATTTTTCTTTTAAGACAAGACCTGCAACAGTCATGATCACACGAAAGCACGAAAGCACGAACCGGCCTGGGTACGTTAACTCGCTGGTCGCTTTTCTCACTGTGGCCGCAATCAGCTGGTCCTTGCCCTATGTAGCGGCCCAGGGCAGGCCTGACAGGCCTGGTAGGAAAGTCGCTCAAGCAGTCCGAATTGAGGGTTCACCCCAGCTGGACGGCATTCTCAGTGAAGAATTCTGGCAGCAGGCACCTGCCCTTTCTGGATTCCTCCAGCGAGATCCCCAGGAAGGGGAAGCCGCCACCGAAAGAACCGAAGTCAAGATCATCTACAATGATACGACCATTTTCTTTGGCGTGGTCTGTTTCGACTCAGAACCCGAAGGAATCATCGCCAATGAGAGAGCTCGGGACGATCAGCTGGAGAGCGACGATACCTTTGAGATCATCCTGGATACTTTTCGCAACCGTCAAGATGGGTTTCTGTTTCGCACCAATCCGTTGGGAGCCAAGTTTGACTCCTGGATCACGGAGGAAGGGAGGCGTGAGAACCGTAACTGGGATGAGCGCTGGAATGTGGCAGCCCAGAGAACTGAGGCGGGGTGGGTGCTTGAAATTGAGATCCCCTTCCAGTCCATCCGTATGCCGAATAACGAGGACCAGAGATGGGGAATCGACTTCAAGCGAAACATCAGGCGAAAGAACGAAGAGGCCATATGGAGTAATTATCGGCGCAATTTCGACTTTGTTCAGGTCTCTCAAGCCGGCGACCTGGTTGGCTTAAGAAACATTTTCAGTGAGCACAGACTCCGCATCAAACCCTATGTGACTGGAGGAGCGTCTCGTGTCTTCAACCGAGGCGTAGCGGAAACGGATCATCTATTCAATGGCGGGTTGGAGGATCTGAAATATCACCTGACACCCAGTCTGACTCTGGATCTCACGGTCAATCCCGATTTCGCTCAGGCAGATGTGGATGATCAGCAGGTGAACCTGACGCGATTCTCTCTATTCTTTCCTGAAAGAAGGGAGTTCTTCCTGGAAAATGCCAGCATGTTTGACTTCGGTCCGGGAGGATTTAGCCGGGAATTGAGGCTCTTTCACAGTCGAACCATCGGGTTATCCGAGAGTCGTGAGCCTATTGACATCATTGCCGGCGTCAAACTCACCGGGCAGCTCAAGGGATTGGGTTTGGGTTTTATCAACGCCCAGACCGATGATTTTGAAGGAACCCCGGGTAGTAATTTCACCGTGGCCAGGGTCAGGAAAAAGCTCCTCTCTCGCTCGGTAGTGGGTGCTATGCTCACTAATCGACAGTCCGGCCTCCAGGACGATTACAACCGCACCTTTGGCGTGGATGGTAATTTCGTCTTCTTTGAGAACCTGCACCTGGAATCTTTCTTCGCCGGTTCTCAGACTCCCGGCATTGAAGAAAACGATTGGATGGCGAGACCTCTGAAGATTGCCTGGGAAACCGACTTTTTATCCGCCGGCGGGGAACACACCATTGTCGGGCGTAACTTCAATGCCGAGATGGGATTTGTGCCTCGAACCGATATGAACAATTCCTTGTTCGAGTTTGAAATCAACCCGCGCCCCCAGAGCGAATGGATTAGAAAGTTTGAACTGGGGACCAGTTTGCGTTACATCACCAACCAGAATGAGGTGTTGGAAACCCGAGAGCAGGAAGCCCAATTCGGCGTGGAATTCGAAAGTGGAGACGTGGTGGTGTTCGGCTATACAAAAATCTTGGAATTTCTCGAGGAGGGCTTCCGGCTGCGGGGACGGATTCCGGTTCCACCTGGTTCCTATAGGAGTCATAATTTCCAATTTCAGGTGCGTCCCTTCCGGGGGCGAAGGGTGAGCGGTTTCTTCCAGTTTTCGCGGGAACTGGATTTCTGGGACGGCGACAGGACCACCTTGAATCTGAACCCCAGTATCAAGTGGTCCCAGAATCTTTCCTTTGACATCCAGTATCGGCTGGATGATGTGGTGCTTCCGGGCGGCGAATTCACTTCAAGCGTGAGCAATGTCGGGATCAATTACAACTTCACCAACAACTGGCTAACCAGTACGACCCTCCAGTACGACAATCTGTCCGATCTGTTTAATATCAACTTCCGACTCAATTGGATCTACCGCCCGGGAGACGATCTGTTCGTGGTTTTCACTCAAACGCGCAGGTCCGACCTCACCGATCGACAAATCATCGTAAAGTTCACCCACTCTTTTGATTTTTAGCCCACCCTGGTTTCTTGTGTTGGGGCGCACGGCCGGGCGCCCTATAAGTCGTTGATGAAACGGGGTTTGTGGGCGCACAGCCGTGCGCCCCTACAGGCCTTAATCAAAATCAAGTGGGGTTTAGCGACACCCTTACACAGCGATAAAAAAAGCCCTCCAGGAGAACAGGGAGGGCTCAATCAAGGCCGAGGGTGCCCGGTCCTTCCCGGACCGGGCACCTACCTACGCACGAAGTGGCTTTAGAAGCGGATCTTCAGCGCGAACTGGATCTGGCGGGAGGTATCGACTGTCCCTCTAAAGTTCCCAAAACTCCCGGTGGTCCCGCCTCTGGCACTGGTGAAACTTCGCGTACCCATGAGGCCCAAATTCACATTGTTGAGAATGTTGAAGAACTCGGCTCGGAACTGCAAACTTCTGTTTGCATCGCCACCCAACGGGACGTTTTTTATCAGCGAAAGGTCAGCCGTAAACCTCCCAGGGCCCACTATTGGACCCCGTCCCAGATTTCCGAGGTAACCTGCTTGGGGAACGTCAAGGGCATCAAGATTGACGTAGCCACGCGATTTGTCGGGGCGATCGGTCACGATCAGAGGTTCGCCGGGCACACGATCCGGCCGCTGCACTGCCAGAGTTCCAGCCTGCATGCCCGCCTGATCAAATGTCATGATGATCGTGATCTGTTCTCCCGAGGCGTAGGTCAAAATGCCGCCAGCCTGCCAACCGCCAAGGATGTGTCCAGCCACTCCCGAGAGATTGTCTCCTGGCAGATCCACCGTGTAATTGGCCGTGAAAGCCTGGGTGATGTTGAGTCCTGAAGGACCTCGATCGAAGCGATGATCATCGATAAAGGTACTAAAGAGAGTATCGCCGTTCGAACCCCGATCAAAGAAGCCGGAGGCACTCGATTCATCAATCAGTTTGGACCAATTGTAGGAGATCTGGAATTGGTGTCGGTTGCTGTAGCGTTTGTTGAAGCTCAGCCGCATGGCGTGGTAGAAGGAATTCCCATCCCACACAGTGGATCGCACGTCACCGAAGTTTTGATTACGCTGTTCGTTCACCGGGAAGGACCAACTCCCGTCTGCGCGCCGCACGCCGAAGGCGGTATTGGAATTGACAAAACGGCCCAGATGGGTGCCTTTGGAGCCACTATATCCAATGAGAAAGACGGCGTTGGGGAAGAGTTCTCGCTGGAGATTCAAACTCCACTGCATGATAGTGGGCTGCTCAGGATTGTAGATGACCCAGGGCCCCTGCTTGATCTGGTCGGAGGGGGGAAGAAGGGCGTAATCGTTTGGAAAGCTCGCCGGGTTAGCATTGTCAAAGAGCACGACCGCTCGAATGTTGGGCTCCGTCTGCTGAATTCTTGACCCCCAAATGTTTGAGAGGATCTGGTCAAAAAAGAGTCCAGCGCCGGCTCGAACGGAAGTCTTCCCATCCCCAAAAGGATCCCAGGCCAGCCCAATCCGGGGGGAGAAATTCTTCAGTGAAGGATTGTCGAAATAGGGGTCTCCCAAACGAATGGAGGGATCCAGTGGCGTGTCCATGTTTCCGATCCGTCCCGCTACTTCCGTGGGCACGGTAATAAATTCATAACGTAATCCCAGGTTCAGGGTCAGATTGGGTCTGGCAGTGAAATCATCCTGAATATAGAACCCGAACAAGTTCTGCCGGACCCCGATGGTGGTTGTGTGCTCGACGAATGAATCGAATGTGTCAGGGCGAGCCGTCAAGAAATCCCCCAGGTTCAGGAAAATATAGATGCCATTGGCACGAGCCAGGTTGACATAGTTGAACTGGTGGCGCTGCCAGTCGACTCCAAATTTGAGAGCATGGCGCCCTCGGGTGTAAATCAAATTGTTCGAGGTCTGGAAATTATTGAACACATTGGTCTTGAACTGGTTATGACTGGGCCCCAGTGTGACAATAAGATCCTCAACATCGATCTCTCCAAAGGTGCGTGGCCAAGTCACGTTGTCGACCAGATACAGTGAGTCTCCGGTACCGCTGTCGTCGCGGGGAACAACGTCATGCGCGGAGCGGACGAAACCAAAACGGAATTCGTTAATCAGCGCCGGGTTGATAATCCTCTTCCACTCCAGCGTGGTCCACTGACTCCGATAGATTGCGTCTTCACCGAAGATGGGTAGCCGGGGTCCCACGAAGCGATCCCCATCATCCAAGGTATAGCGGATGAAGAAGGAGTCAGAATCGGAAAATTGATGATCCACCTTCACCATGTAATAGTTTTCATTGGTTGGGGTATTTGCAGGGAAGGTAAAGCGGGCAGTCCCGTCACCGTTATCGGGTCCATTGGCTGCGGGGTACAAGGCCATGTAAGGTTGAATTTCCGGATGGACTCCCACGTTGCAAAGGCCATTGACTATTGCTGCCTCATTGTTCCCAAAATTATCTGGGGTACAGGGCAGCAGCTGTCCGCGGAAACGCTGACGGGGAATCAAACCCTGACGCATGTTGTCGTTGGGCACAGGGTTAACTGTCGACTGCTGGAGCCGCTCTCGAAATCCTTCATAGGCGCCGAAGAAGAAGGTCTTGTCTTTAACGATGGGTCCTCCCAGGGTGAAGCCAAACTGGTTGCGCTTAAAGGGAGGCACCTCCTCCTGATCGAAAAAGTTGCGGGCATCGAGCGCACTGTTGCGGTGAAATTCAAACACCGAACCGTGCAACTCGTTGGTTCCCGATTTACTCACCGAATTGATGACGCCTCCCGTAAATCTTCCATACTCGGCACTAAACACTCCAGTAATGACCTGAAACTCGCGTACGGTTTCAACTCCCAGTTGCGATCCAGAGGCGCTTCCCCCGGTGGTATTCAACTCATTGCGAATGTCGGTGCCGTCCAGCAGAATCGCTGTCGACGTCGTGCGGGTGCCGGCAATAGAAATTTTGACTCCTTCATTGCCGATCTGAGAGCGAGGAGCGGAAACGGAATTCACTACCCCTGCCTGCAGCATAGCCAGCTGGATAAAATCCCGACCGTTTAAGGGAAGATCGCGGATTTTTTTCTCGTCCACTAGATCTGCCACGGTGGCTGTGCTGGTTTCCACCAGGGGAGCTTCCCCCGTCACATAGACCTGCTCGGTAATCTCTCCCACTCGCAGTGCGAGGTTCACCATCGCTTCCCGGCCCAGTGTCAGGTTGATTCCTGATCGGATGACCGTCTGAAAACCTGCCAGTTCACCTCGAACTTCGTAAGGCCCCAGTGGCAGTGACGGTGCCCGATAAGACCCTCGGTCATCGGTGATGACGGTTCGGCTGAAACCGGTGTCCTGATTGCTGACGGTGACTTCAACCCCCGGCAAAATGGCGCCGGTTTCATCGGCCACGGTACCGGAAATACTCCCGGTAATGGTCTGAGCCGAAGCTATGGATGAAAAAACCAGTAAGAATGCGGCGATAGCCACAAAGATACGACTACTGTTCATGATGGGCCCCTCCCACTAAGATATGACTGCTAAAAACCCCCAAGAAAACTTCCTTGGATAGAAATTATTGCGCCGACTGTAAATGAAAGCTCGGGGATCTGTCAAGGAAAAACGGTGCATGGCTTGTGTTGCATCTTGAAAGGGCAGAATACCTGGCCGCCCCCCCCCCCTCTATTTCCTGGAGGGGTGTATTTTGACCAACAAGGTGTTGACAGCCAGTTTTCCCATTGACAGTTTGTGTGAAACGGTGATATTTCAATTCTAAGTTTTTCATGAAAGCGCGATTTGTTATTCCACTCACCCTGGTCTTGGGGCTGTGTCTGACACTATTCTCTGAGCCGGGGAGTGTCTTTCCATCCCTTTCAATCTTTCTCGAGACCGTCTCTGCTCAGGATTCCAACACCAAATTTTGGGTTTTTGATGGGCACATGCACCCGACGTCCTCCCGGCAGGTCGGAAACATGGGAGATGCCGATTACAGCTTCCAATTTACACTCCCTAAGGCCGTTGCAGGTGGACTGGGGGCGGGCTTCTTTAACAGCGGGGTTGACGAGTTCTATGAAGCCAACCATCTTGCCGTCAAAGAAATCTTGAGGGGAGCTGACAGCTTCTATCAGCAAATCGCCTTGTACCCGGATCAAGTAGGAGTGGCCACCGATGCCCGGCAAGTTCGGGCACTTCGCAGGCAGGGCAAGATCGCGGCCATCTTTTCGATTGAAGGAGCCATTGCCATTGAGAGTGATCTGGGAGTTTTGCGCATGCTGCACCGGCTGGGCCTGCGTGAAATGAACCTGGTTCACAACCTGGAGAACAATATCGGTGATGTCATGTACACCACCAAAAACAACGGCAAAGGTTCGGGCCTGACCGCCTACGGACGAGAACTGGTGGCCGAGATGAATCGACTGGGAATCCTGATTGATCTTTCCCACACCGCCGATCAGACCATCTTCGATGTGCTGGCAGCCAGCACCCAGCCGGTTGCGACCACTCACTCTGGGGTTCGAGCCCTGGTGGATAGAGCAGGGAACTGGAGCGACGAGATGATTCAGACGCTGGCCCGTAAGAACGGGGTCATCTGCGTTGCTTTTTTACCTCAGCAGGTGAGCCGGGAGTATGATGCCAAGTGGCACGGGGGACGGCAGCGTGGCTCCGGTATCATGGGACTGGAGCCGCTGGTGTACCGGGGAGACCCCACTAAAATATACGACTTCATCGCTGAAAAAAGAGGTGGAGGTGGCTCGGGACGAGCCGAGATGACCCGCCGGCGCCGCCAGGACATCCCTCCCCTCTCCAATCTCATTGATCATATCGACTACATCGTGAGACTGGTGGGAGCTGATCATGTCGGAATCAGCTCTGACTGGGGAGGCTATATGGTCAATATCAAGGGAATAGAAAACGCCGGTGAGTACCAGAATATTGCTCAGGCCCTTTTGGGCCGGGGGTACAGTGGTGAGGATGTGGCCAAGATCATGGGAGAGAACCTGCTACGGGTCTTTGATGAAGTGGGTTCCACGGCCAGGAATTAAGGGGAACTAGGAGGTTGGTTATGAAGCGCTTCACTCTTCGGCTGCTCATCGTGGGTGCTCTGTTCGGGGTGCTTACACTTTCACTAGGCTTGTTAGGCCCGGACTTTTCGACAGGGTTTTTGACCAGCCATGCCCAGAACTCCTCGGACAGTAAATTCTTTGTCTTTGATGGGCACATGCATCCTACTTCCACCGCCTATCGCCGAGGAGGACATATCGGAGAGCCTGGTCCCGATCCCCGATTTACGCTTTCCATGGCCCTGCAAGGGGGGTTGGGAGCGGCCTTTTTCAACACCTCCATTGATGAGTTTCACGAAGCCAACCATCTGGCTGTGAAGGAAGCCGTGAAGCAGTTTGATCACTTCTACCGGCAGATTGCCATGTTCCCGGATCAGGTGGGCGTGGCGACCACTGCCGAGGAGGTCAGGGCACTTCGTAAGGAGCGCAAAATAGCGGCCATCTTATCGATTGAAGGGGCCATTGCCCTGGAGAGTGACTTGGGAGTCCTGCGCATGCTGCACCGGCTGGGCCTGCGCGAGATGAACCTGGTTCACAACCTGGAGAACAATATCGGTGATGTCATGTACACCACCAAAAACAACGGCAAAGGTTCGGGCCTGACCGCCTACGGACGAGAACTGGTGGCCGAGATGAATCGACTGGGAATCCTGATTGATCTTTCCCACACCGCCGATCAGACCATCTTCGATGTGCTGGCAGCCAGCACCCAGCCGGTTGCGACCACTCACTCTGGGGTTCGAGCCCTGGTGGATAGAGCAGGGAACTGGAGCGACGAGATGATTCAGACGCTGGCCCGTAAGAACGGGGTCATCTGCGTTGCTTTTTTACCTCAGCAGGTGAGCCGGGAGTATGATGCCAAGTGGCACGGGGGACGGCAGCGCGGTTCGGGCATCATGGGACTGGAGCCGCTGGTGTACCGGGGAGACCCCACCAAGATCTACGACTTCATCGCTGAGCGAACCGGCGGAGGAGGATCCAGACAGGCTGAGATGACTCGTCAGCGCCGCCGGGACATGCCTCCCCTCTCCAACCTCATCGATGGTATCGACTACATCGTGAGGCTGGTAGGAGTCGATCATGTGGGGATCAGCTCAGACTGGGGAGGGTATTCGGTCAATATCAAGGGAATAGAGAACGCCGGTGAATACCAGAATATCGCTCAGGCCCTTTTGGGCCGAGGATACAGTCGTGAGGATGTGGCCAAGATCATGGGAGAGAACCTGCTGCGGGTTTTTGATGAGGTGGTTACCACGGCGAGTCATTAAGGGAATGAGGAGCATTGCCACAATTTTAGGAGGTTTGCTATGAAGCGCTTTACGGTTCGATTGCTCATTATCGGTATCTTGTTCGGGGCCCTTTTATTTTCACTTCAGCTCTTTTCCCCATCCTTTTGGACTGGATTCTTGACCAGCCATGCCCAGAGCTCCTGGGACAACAAGTTCTGGGTCTTTGACGCCCACATGCATCCCATATCGTCGGTCTATCGCCGAGGAGGAACCATCGGGGAGCCCAATGCCGATCCCCGCTTTACGCTTTCCCTGGCCGAGCAGGGAGGACTGGGAGCGGCCTTCTTTAATACCTCGATTGACGAGTTCCTGGAAGTTAACCACCTGGCCGTCAAAGACGCGTTAATGCAGATTGATCGCTTCTATTCCGAAATTGCCAAGTATCCTGATCAAGTGGGAGTGGCCACCAATCTGGCCGAGGTTCAGTCGCTTCGCAGGCAGGGCAAGATTGCCGGGATTCTGGCCATTGAAGGAGCCCTGGCCCTGGAGAGTGATTTGGGGGTACTTCGCATGTTCCATCGGTTGGGACTGCGTGAGATGAACCTGGTTCACCTGCTGGGCAACAACATCGGTGATGTGGGGTTCTCGGAACTAAACGACGACAAGGGCTACGGTCTAACCGATTACGGCCGCCGGCTGGTGGCCGAGATGAATCGACTGGGGATCCTGATTGATCTTTCCCACACCGGCGAACAGACCATCATGGATGTGATGGCAGTCAGCACACAGCCGGTCTCCACCACTCACTCAGCGGCCCGAGCCCTGGGAAGTGGGTGGAGCGATGAGATGATTCGAACACTGGCCCAGATGAACGGTGTGATTTGCGTTCCCGCCATGCCCCAGATTAACACTCCACGTTCTGAGAGCCGGAAAAGACCGCCGCGGGGTTCCCGCCTGATGGGACTGGAGCCCCTTTTGTACAAAGGAGATCCCACCAAGATTTACGAATTCATCGAGGAGCGATCAAATGCCGGTGAAGCCCGAAGGGCGGCAACCACGGGGGAGCGCCGCCGAAACCTTCTTCCCATGTCTAAGTTTATCGATCATATCGACCATATCGTGAGGCTGGTGGGCGTGGACCATGTGGGATTCAGCACCGACTTTGGAGGCTTTCCGGTCAATATCGAGGGGATGGAAAACGCCTCCGGTTACCAGAATATCGCTCAGGCGCTTTTGGACCGCGGATACAGTCGTGAGGACGTGGCCAAGATCATGGGAGAAAACATGCTGCGTCTTTTTGATGAGGTGGTCAGAACCGGCAAGCAGTGAAAGGGGCTAGCCGGGACGATGCAGAGTCCCGGCTAAAAGAGGCATTCATACCGTGCTTTCATCAGTGCCTCCCGTTCAGATCTGTCCAAACCGTAGTACTTGTCCAGGTAAGCCACCACCATTTTTTTGTCATCGGCGAAAATCTGGGCCCCGCGTTTCGTCATTTCGTCAATAACCGCTTCCCACCCGCTGGTGGTGTTTTTCTGATTCACCACATTCTGCAAGGAGTGGCATTCCGAACAGATTCTGACCACCGTTTTCTTCCCCTCTCCCGTGGGCATCGAATCGACGATGTCCGCTTCTTGCTGAAGCAAGATTCCCAGCAGGGGGGCCACTGCAAAAGACCCAATGAAGAGCGGCAACAACAGAATCTTGAAGCGATAGGGCATAGGAGACTCCCTGTTTTTACGGATTGGGTTGAATGAAATCATTGACAAAAGCCCAAGCTGAGGATTCTAATAGAGTAGCTCTACAAACTACAAATGACTTTAGAATGCATTACTATAAAACTTCCTTTTAAGGGGGAAAAATGAAATTACGATACCACCCGAGTCTGTCCGCAGTTGTTCTTCTGGCGGGCATCGCGTTTCTCGTGTCGGGATGCGGTCAAACCAGCGGAGACGACAGCGGGGAAGACAGGCCTTTTCCCCTGGCCCTTTCCTTTAATGAGCCAGTTTTGGTGGGAGACCTTGAGGACAATGCGGCCGATGCCTATTTCCAGACTTCCCCTGCAGGCGAGGTGTTGATGAGTTGGACGGAGACAGACCCGGGGGCAGAGGGCCACAATAACCGGAATGTCTTTGTTGACAGAGTGACCCGGGCGGGTCGGCTGCTGGGTGAACCTCGACAGATGAACATCCATCCGATCTCCGGCAATGGCGGCGAAAATCTGGCCAAGTTCACTGTAGGTGCCGACGGCAGTTTAGCTGCTATCTGGCCCGTGGTGGGCCCTGTGAATCATACGGGTGATCTGAAGGTGGCCTATGCCAAAGGGGATGGGCCCTTTTCCCCAGCCATTGCTCTAAACGACGACGGGGAGGTGGCAAAGCACGGTTACACGGGGATTGCTACTTCTCCTGATGGGAAAGTTTACGCAGCCTGGCTGGACGGCCGTGAGGAAGTCGTGGAGGGCTCTGAAGTCTATATGGCCGTGTCCGAGGATGGCGGGAAGACCTATGGGGAAAATTATTCCGTCTCCCCTGCAGCCTGCAAATGCCAATTCACTTAATTTTTGATTGGCTTCGTGAGTATCTTTTAAT
>CBDUTA010000053.1:0-14231 GCA_965369785.1 uncultured bacterium | reverse complement strand
CCAGTATCGTGGTGATGGCTGCCGTCAGCGTCGTCTTCCCATGATCCACATGCCCAATCGTTCCCACGTTTACATGAGGTTTCGTTCGCTCAAATTTCTGCTTTGCCATAATTCATTCTCCAAAAACACTCGCCCTGACTACGCATAAATTCTCTACTGCAGCGACGCAATCACCCGGGCTGCTCTGGCGTTTGCCTTCCTTCTCTCCTTTTCGTCTATCCAGATTTTCCCACGAGCTTGCCCTGATTGCGGGCCATAACTTCTTCGGAAACCTGGCGGGGCACCTCCCGATAGACATCAAAATGCATACTGTAAGTTGCCCGTCCCTGGCTCAGAGAACGCACCGCAGTGGCGTAGCCGAACATCTCAGACAGAGGCACAACTGCTGCGATCACCTGGCTGCTTCCCCTGGGCTCCATGTGACCGATACGACCGCGTCGACCGTTGATATCTCCGACCACATCTCCCATATATTCCTGAGGGACCACGACCTCAACTCGCATGATCGGTTCCAGGATCACGGGTTTGGCCTTCCTGGCCGCCTCCTTGAAAGCCATGGATCCGGCGATCTTAAAAGCCAGCTCCGAGGAGTCCACTTCGTGAAAAGAACCGTCATAGAGATCGACCTGAACATCTTCCATGGCGTAACCCGCCAGGACTCCGCTCTCAGCCGCTTCCTGGATACCACTCTTAACAGCAGAAATAAACTCTCGGGGTATGGCCCCGCCCACGATGTTGTTTTCAAACACGAAGCCGGTGCCCGCTTCACTCGGCTCAATCTTGATCTTGACGTGTCCGTATTGGCCACGGCCACCACTTTGACGGACATACCGACCCTCGGCTTTAGCGGGGACGGTAATGGTCTCCTTATACGCCACCTGGGGCTTGCCGACATTAGCACTGACACCAAACTCCCGCAGCAAACGATCGACGATAATTTCCAGATGGAGTTCACCCATCCCGGAGATGATGGTCTGCCCTGTATCGGGATCGACATGCACCTTAAACGTGGGGTCCTCCTGCATCAATTTCCCCATGGAAAACCCGAGCTTGTCCTGATCTTCCCGGGTCTTGGGCTCGATGGCTACAGAGATCACGGGAGCCGGAAAGTCCATGGCTTCAAGAATGACCGGATGTTTCTTGTCGCAAATCGTGTCCCCGGTTCTCACATCCTTCAGTCCCACCGCTGCAGCGATATCTCCGGAAAAGACCTTCTTGATTTCCTCTCGCTTATTGGCATGCATCTTGAGCAGTCGACCAATCCGCTCGTCCCGTCTCCGAGTCGAAATATAGGCGCTAGAACCCGCCTCCAGTGACCCCGAATAAACTCGAAGAAAAGCTAACTGCCCCACAAAAGGATCAGTCACAATTTTAAAGATCAGCGCTGAGAAGGGGTCACTATCGGAAACCTGGCGTTCCACTGGCTCCTGAGTGTCGGGGTGGACGCCTTGTACGGCGGGAACGTCAAGGGGGGAGGGGAGGTAGGTGACGATGGCGTCCAAGAGAGGTTGTACGCCCTTATTCTTAAAGGCAGACCCACAAAGACAGGGGGTAAACTGCAGATCACCGGTGCCTTTCCGAAGCCCCGCCTGCAAAGCTTCGACCTCAATTACTTTCCCGGAAAGGTACTGATCAAGCAGCTCATCATCGGTCTCGACCACCATTTCGACCATCTTTTCGCGCCACTCCTCGGCATCTTGCAGATACTCGTCCGGAATCTCCTTCTCCGTGTAATCCGACCCTAAGGTTTCCATCTCATAAACGATGGCCTTCATGGTGATCAAATCGATCACTCCCTCAAAATTTTCTTCCTTACCCAAGGGAATCTGTATGGGGACAGGCTTGGCATCTAATCGCTTCTTCATCGATTCGACGGAGGCGAAAAAATCCGCTCCGCGCCGATCCATTTTGTTCATGAAGGCAATCCGCGGAACAGCATATTTATCGGCTTGACGCCAGACGGTTTCTGACTGAGGTTCCACACCCGCCACAACATCGAACACAGCAACGGCACCGTCTAACACTCTTAAAGACCGTTCCACTTCGGCGGTAAAGTCCACATGTCCGGGGGTGTCTATAATGTTGATCCGGAAGCCCTCCCAGAAACAGGTGGTAGCAGCTGAGGTTATGGTAATTCCCCGCTCCTGTTCCTGAACCATCCAATCCATGGTGGCGGTTCCTTCGTGAACTTCACCCAGTTTATAGGTGATGCCGGTGTAGTAGAGAATACGCTCGGTGGTCGTCGTTTTGCCGGCATCAATATGGGCCATGATGCCAATATTCCGGGTTTTCTCGAGCGAATGTTTGCGTGCCACGATCTAGTCTTTCCTGAATTCCTTATCTGTTTTACCAACGATAATGAGCGAAAGCCTTGTTGGCTTCCGCCATGCGGCGGATGTCTTCTTTTTTTCTCACCGCATTGCCGCGATTGTTGGCGGCATCGAGTACTTCGTTGGACAGCCTTTCAGCCATGAGTTTTTCTCCTCGACCCCGGGAATAATTAATAATCCAGCGGATCCCCAATGAAGTCCTGCGACGAAGGCTCACTTCAATGGGCACCTGATAGGTCGACCCTCCAACGCGACGCGATTTCGTTTCCAGAATAGGCTTGACGTTATCCAGCGCCTTTTTGAGAATTTTCATGGGGTCTTCCCCCACCTGCTTCTCGATCAACTTCATGGCATCGTAAAAAATGCCTTCAGCCACGCTTTTCTTTCCTCGATGCATCATCTGGTTGATCACCTTGGTGGCCAGCTCACTGTGATAGACCGGATCAGCAGGAACATTTCTCTTGGGAACCTCTCTGCGTCTTGGCATTTACTGTCTCACTTCCTCCACATACAAAAAAGCTGCAAAGAATCGAGTCCATGCAGCTTTAAAAATCAGTTCGTCCCTTACGCTTTGTGCCTTTTCGTTCCATACTTGGAACGAGCGTTTTTTCGACCCTCTACACCCACGGTATCCAGGGTTCCCCGAATCACGTGGTAGCGGACACCTGGAAGGTCTTTAACGCGACCACCGCGAATGAGCACCATCGAGTGCTCCTGCAAATTGTGTCCGACACCTGGAATGTAGGTCGTCACCTCAATTCCATTGGTCAATCGAACACGGGCCACCTTCCGCAGTGCAGAGTTGGGCTTCTTGGGAGTCTGTGTGTAAACACGAATACAGACTCCTCGTTTCTGGGGACTGCCCTGCAGCGCAGGACTCTTTGTTTTGACCCCAATCCTTTTTCGCCCTTTGCGAACTAACTGATTAATTGTTGGCACTCCTCGTTCTCCCTAAATAAAAAGAAACGATACCGAGGCATCATTTCTGTACAGAAGAAACTATACTAAGCCTCACCGATTTCCCCACACAGGTACACTTCCACCCGCGATGGAATTGCACAGTCTACCAAGATTCCCCCAAAACTACAAAAAGTTTTCCCTCATCCTAGCCATACATTCCTTACTGCAGCCATCCGACCTGCCAGTGCTGTTTGCCACGAGTGGCAAGAACCTCCGGAATGTTGACCTCAGGTGCCTCCTACATTCCTGCGTCCGAAGGCACGAAAGCACGAATACACGAACAGGACGCCTCCCACCTTCAGGAGTCTTAGCCATCCTAACTGTTCGTGGCAGGCCACCGTTTCGTCCCGGCCTCGATTCGTGGCAGAGTTGAAGCGGCTGACAAGGCAAGTATAGGATTGGATTTCAGGAAAGGCTCCAGATGTTCCACGCACTGCTATTGACTTACTCGATTCTTTATACCTTCTTGCTGATTTTCTATCTCCCTGTTTTTGTCTACCGGGTGCTGGTTCAAGGCAAGGATCCCAGCACACTTACCAAGAGGATCTGGGCCCCACCTCTTCGGAACTCAAGTGATTCGACACAGCCCTCTCTATGGATTCATGCCGTCTCGGTGGGAGAGGTCAAGGCCATCGAGCCTCTGGTCGAAGCTCTGGCCCTGAATCCTGACCAACTCTTCATCTCCACCATCACCGATACGGGTCAGAATCTGGCCAAAAGCAGATTTCAGGATCGGGCCTGCGTGTTTTACTTTCCCTTGGACTGGAAGTGGATTTGCCGCCTCTACCTACGCAGGCTTTCCCCGACCTGTATCCTGCTGGCCGAGACCGAAATCTGGCCTGGCTTTGTCAGTGCCGCAGCATCGTTGAATATCCCCATTTTGCTCATTAATGGCCGGATCTCCAACCATTCCTTTCGTCGCTATCGAAAAATCCGTTTTTTCCTTCGCCCTCTTTTGCATCGCATCTCCCTTTTCTGCGTGCAGACCCGACAGGATCGGGATCGTATTATTGAACTGGGGGCGAATTCATCCCGGGTCCATCAACTGGGTAATCTCAAATACGACTATCAGCTCGCACAGCTTCCTGAAAAGACACAGATGCTGCAAGTCATCCAGGCCGTTCTCAAGCCCGACTCAAACGACCTGCTTTGGATCTGTGGCAGTACTCGAGAAGGAGAAGAACAAACTCTTCTTGACTCCTTTCAGTCTCTCAGCGAAGAGTTCCCTTCCCTGCGACTACTCCTGGCCCCACGGCATCCTCACCGGGTGGATGAAATCGCCAGGTTGGTGAAGGCTCGTCAGATAAGCTATTTAAGACGATCAGAGCTCAGTTCTCAAAACCACGACCCTCCAAAAGTTCTACTACTGGATACCATCGGTGAGTTGGCTTACCTTTATCAATTGGCGGATGTGGTGTTCGTGGGAGGAAGCCTGGTTCCTACTGGGGGACACAATATTATTGAAGTGGCATACTTTTCCAAACCGATTCTCTTTGGTCCTCATATGGAGAACTTCCAAGAAATCTCCGATACCTTCCTGGAATTCGAGGCAGCCCTCCAGGTGCACTCAGGAGAGGAACTGCCTGAAAAGATGAGTGAGCTTCTGAAAAATCCCCTCACTAGAGAGACACTGGGACACAAAGCACGTCAAGTGATCAGGGACAATCAAGGAGCGGTCGGCCGCACTGTGGATATTGTGGAGCGCGCGCTCCGCGCGCAGCTGACAACTGACAACTGACAGATGTAATGAAGTATTTACTTTCGAAAATATACGGCCTGATTGTTTCAGTGAGGGTCTTTCTTTACCAAAAAGGAATCCTGCACAAACACCGACTCAAACATCCGGTCATCAGCGTGGGAAACCTGACAGTGGGAGGAACGGGTAAGACTCCCCTGGTTGCTTTCCTGGCCCAAATTTTGAAGAAGGCCGGCTATCAACCGGTCATTTTGAGTCGGGGCTACAAGAGAAGCAACAAGAGCGCGGTCCTTCTGGTGAGCGATGTCCGAGAGGTTTTTTTTGGTCCCGAGGAATGTGGAGACGAGCCTTATCTTCTGGCTCGAAAGCTTGAAGGTGTGCCGGTAGTGGTGGGGAAAAGCCGTTATCAGGCAGGGAGAATCCTGGAAGATCGTTACCCTAACCTTATTTACCTACTGGATGACGGCTACCAGCACATTCAGCTCCAACGCAATTTGAATATTCTGATCCTGGACGCCACCGACCCTTTTGGCGGGCATCATCTCTTGCCTGCCGGAAGACTAAGGGAACCCACCAAAGCCCTCGCCCGAGCAGACGCCATCGTGATTACCCGTTCCCACATATCCTCTGAGACGGAGGATCTCGAGGGACACATTCGCCGGTGGAACAAGCAAGTACCGGTCTCCTATTTCCATCATGACGTTACGGCCCTTTTCGACGCCAAAACAGGTGCTCGTTTCCAGGCTCGTGATTTCCTGGGCAGCTCCGTCATCGCACTGGCGGCCATCGGGAATCCCCTCGTCTTCTTACACGATCTGGAGCACTATCAGATGAAAATATCCGATCGCTTTATTTTCCGTGACCACCACCCTTTTACCCAATCGGAACTCGACCGTGTCTTGAAGCGCCTGAAGGAAAGGCAGGCCCGGGCCATCGTGACCACTGAAAAGGATGCCGTTCGTCTGAAAGAACTGGCCTTCCAGGAGAATCAGATCTTCGTTCTCCAGATTGAACCTCAGCCTGAGGACCTCTCGGAATACAAAAAAGAATTTCTCAATGAGGTAAAGTTCCTACCGGAAGCACACTGAAGCACAATGAAGCAGGGAAACCGTATTTTGATTCGAGGAACAAACTGGATTGGCGATTCCGTCATGTCGCTGGCCGCCCTGCGCGAAGTGCGGCGTCTCTTCCCCGACCATCACCTCACTCTTCTGGTGCGCGATTGGGTCGCGAATCTGTTTAAGAACCAGGGATTGGTGGATGAGATCCTCCCACTGGAAGAAAGCTCATCTCATTTGCGACCTTTCTTTCGACTCGTAGGTAGAATTCGCCACTTCGACTCCGCTCTTCTGTTTCAAAACGCCTTCCAGGCGGCTCTAATGACCCGACTAGCAGGTATTCCAGAGAGAATCGGGTACAACACGGATGGGCGGGCTTTTCTCTTGACCCGCCGAGCTTGGCCCCGAATCAAGGAATTGAATCGACATCAGATTTACTACTATCTCGATCTTCTTTACCAAACCGGCCTTTCCCCTCAAGATTACCTCAACGATCCCGACTTCAAACCCGACATCCACCTGAGTCCCAGTGAAGAAGGGATCCAGAAAGCAGAGCAATTACTCCGAGCAGCTGATGTTTCCAGGCAGCTCCCCATCATCTTGATCAGCCCCGGAGCTTTCTATGGATCGGCCAAGCGTTGGTTTACGAATCGCTACGCAGAACTGGCCGACCGCCTGATCGAGAGAGATCAGGCCCAGGTGATTATCATCGGATCGGCAGGCGAACAAACCCTCGCCCGGAACATTCAGTCCCTCACCAAACATCACCTTAAGATCCTCACCGGACAAACCGATTTGCCCACTCTGATCGGGCTTTTGAGCCAATGCAGCCTATTGGTCACTAACGATTCAGGCCCCATGCATCTGGCTGCGGCTCTGGACACTCCGCAAATCGCTATTTTGGGGTCCACGGATGAGGTTGCCACCGGTCCTTTCAGTCCAAGGGCCCAGGTAATTCACAAACATGTTGAATGCAGTCCTTGCCTTTTGCGAGAATGTCCTATCGATTTACGTTGCTTCTCCCGGATCGAAGTAGAAGAGGTTTATGAAACCGCACGAACTCTCCTGCACAACGGCGTTTTTTCTGGATCGTGACGGAACCTTGATCGATGAAACCGGCTATTTGCAACGCCAGGAAGACATCCAGATCTATCCCGAAGCCTTTGAAGCCGTGGAGAAGATTAACCGGAGCGGAGCCCAGGCCATCGTGATCACCAACCAGTCGGCCATCGCCCGGGGTCTCATCAACCAGGAGGACCTGGAGCAACTACACCGCCTGATCAGTGATGCTTTTCGTCAAAAAGGGGCTCGCCTGGATGCCTACTACTACTGCCCTCATCATCCCACGGAAGGAACAGGAGCGCATACTCGGACCTGTGATTGTCGCAAACCCCAGCCCGGACTTCTCCATCGCGCCGCACAGGAACTTCAGCTCGACCTGGACACCAGTCACATGATTGGCGATACACTACGGGACATTGAAGCGGGACACCGGGCAGGATGTCAGTCTATCCTGGTGAAAACCGGTCATGGCCAGGAAGAACTTCTGCTGCTGGACAACGAACAAGCCTTCTCTTCTTCCTCGATCAGCCCTTTGCAGCGACCGGACCACGTTTCAATAAATATTCTGGAGGCGGTGAATTGGATTCTGGAGCACAACCTTGAAGGACGATCTCAAACAACTCATTGAAAAATTCAGCCAGCTCAAGATCCTGGTTCTGGGTGATTTCATCCTGGATGAGTTCATCTTCGGGGAAATCTCTCGCGTATCTCGCGAAGCCCCGGTGTTGATTCTCAACTATCAGAGCACCGAAACCGTTGCCGGGGGAGGCGCCAACACCGTTGCCAACGTCGCAAGCCTGGGCGCACAAGTCATCCCTCTGGGTTTTCTGGGAGACGACCCTTCAGCCGATCTTCTCTTCTCCTCCTGGCCCGAAGGCATGGACAAAGGTTATGTTTTTCGAGATGCGACCTTTCAAACCACTCGAAAGGCGCGGATTCTTGCCGGCTCCTTCCACTCCTTTCGCCAACAGGTTGTGCGCATGGACTATCAGTGCCCCTACCTTCTTCAAGAGCATCACGAGCGGAGATTACTCGAGTCTCTCACGGAACTGGTACCTCAGGTGGATGCGGTCATTCTCTCCGACTACAGCCTGGGAAACATCAATGAGCCAGTACGGGAAGCGGCCCTGACACTGGCAGCTCAGCACAGCAAAATCCTGGTCGTGGATTCACGGGACCACCCGGACATTTATAAAGGCGCCACCTCCATCACCCCCAACATTACGGAAATCGAAGCAGCCTTGTCCTTACCCATCGGCCAGGATCTTTCCGCCCTCCAGGAGGTGGGTGCTCGACTGGTGCAGGAGTGGCAATTGCAGGCCCTGCTGGTCACTCGAGGCAAGCTCGGAATGTCGCTATTTGTCCAGGATGGCTTCACCCACATCCCCATTTACGGAAGCGACGAAGTGGTAGACGTCACCGGAGCCGGGGATACGGTGACTGCCAGTTACTGCACGGCTCTGGCCGCTGGAGGATCGTTTGAAGAAGCGGCGCAATTGGCCAACTACGCAGCCGGTCTTGCGGTCATGAAAAAAGGAACCGCTACCGTCTCCCCAGCTGAGCTTCTCCAGGCCATCCAGAGAGACGCTTCATGAGCAAGGTTAAGACCCTGCCAGAGATCAGCACCCTTGTGAGCAATCTCAAGAAAGACGGTAATACCGTGGTTTTCGCCAACGGTTGTTTTGATCTGCTCCATGTCGGACACATCCGTTACCTGGAAGCAGCCCGTGCGTTGGGAGACATTCTGGTACTCGGTTTAAATGGGGACAAGTCGGTGCAACAACTCAAGGGACCCGGGAGACCCCTGATGAACCAGGAAGAACGCGCCGAGATTCTGGCAGCGCTGGAGTGTGTGGATCACCTGATTATTTTCGATGAACCCACCGCAAAAAAGGTTCTGGAAACCCTCCAACCCGATATTCATGCCAAGGGCACGGACTATACCCGGGAGACGGTACCGGAAAGGGAAACGGTTCTGGCTTACGGAGGCTCGATTGCCATCGTGGGAGATCCCAAGGACCATTCCACCAAGGAGTTTTTAAGACAGATCGCCGAGAACAAACCTTCCCCTGAATCTACAAGTCGCTCAAAATAATAAATGGATCCTCAGAAGCTTTTGATCGTCAAGCTGGGCTCGTTGGGAGACATCCTCCACACCATCCCCGCCCAACAACTGCTCGCTCAACACTTCTCCCAGGCACAGATCCATTGGCTTACGGAACCTCCCTACCATACTTTTCTGGACCGTATCCCCGGAATCACCCAGGTGTGGTTGGCCGACACGAAGCGGTGGCGAAGAAAACTCTTCTCTCTGGGCGAAAGCACTCAACTCGTTCGATCCCTTCGCCAGCAACATTTTGACATCGCACTGGACTTTCAGGGCTTGGTCAAATCAGCTTTATTGGCTAAGCTGTCGGGGGCCAAGCGGGTCATCGGCTTTGTCGCTCCCCAGTCCCGGGAACCTGCCTCTCGATACTTCTATTCGGAAACCGTGGTTGGAGACGACGGATCACGACCTCACGTCGTTGAGATCAATCTCCAGTTGGCTCGATCCCTGGGCTGCTCCCAAGATGAAGCCAGCCCTTTAATCCCGCTGGACATTCCCTCTGAAGCGTTTGATTACGTGGACGACCAACTCAGCAAACACAACATTGCCAAGCCGATTCTGGTCAATCCCGGGGCGGGTTGGGTGACAAAACTCTGGCCCCTGAGGAACTACGCCCAACTCCTGCTTCGCATTCATCAAACACTGGGGCATGGGATTGTTCTCACCTACGGGCCCGGGGAAGAAAATCTGGTCCAGAGAATTCAGACCGTCACGGCACCCCAACCCATTGCCGCTTTTCCCACCACTTTTTTACAATTAGCTGCCCTATGCCGTCGCTCGCGCCTGCTCATCGCCGGAGACACCGGGCCGCTGCACATGGCCGTGGCTCTGGGAACACCAACCGTGGCCATACTGGGTCCTACCTCCCCCTGGCGAAATGGGCCTTTTAATTCAAAGGACCCCATCGTCAAACGCTATCTCTTCTGCTCCAACTCCTACAAACGCACCTGCAATGAATTTATTTGTATGAACATCCCCGTTCAGGAAGTGTTCGAGGCGGTAATGAGGCGCCTTGAATTATGACTTTAGTCCAGAGAATCCGTGTTCCTGCCGGCTTTGTCTTCGCCTTCATTTACCTTTACTTCTCCCATCCCCGAATCGACTTCCTGCTGACGGGGCTGGTCCTGGCCGCCGCCGGTTTGGCTTTGCGTATCTGGGCTTCCGGGCACATTGAAAAGGGGATTCGACTGGCAGCCCGGGGCCCCTACCGATGGACGCGAAATCCGCTTTACTTTGGATCATTCCTCATGGGACTCGGATTTACCCTGGCTGCAGCAAACGTCTGGTTGCTGAGTCTCTTCCTTTTCCTCTTTCTTCTGATCTACATTCCCGTCATGCGACGAGAGGAAGAGGAACTCGGGCAGGCTTTCGGATCCGATTACGAATCCTATCGCCGCCGTGTTCCCATGTTTACTCCCTACCTCAAATCCCCTGCTCCCGTTCAGGAGTCCGTACACCAGGATGGACCTCGCAACTTCCAATGGCGACGTGTCATCTTAAATCGTGAATACAATACCGTGATCGGATTTCTGATCATTACCGCGTTGGTGTGGGTTAAAATGATATGGCAATGAGGCGAGGTTTTCTTTTCATCTTAATTCCCTTTATTTTCCTGGCTGCTGTCCTTGTGGGCGCACCCCAGAAAGCTCCTCTCGAGTTGTTGGAGAAAAACCAACACCAGTCAGTGCCTTTTCAAGAGGGAGAGAAGCTTCGATACGAGGTGAACTGGAAGCCTCTTTTTATCTCTCCCGCTTTTAAAGCCGGTGAGTTGACTTTCTCCATCCAGCAGTCCGAATACAAGAAGCATCCAACCTATACCATCTCCGCATCGGCATTTTCGGCCGGTTTGCTGAGTTCCATCGCCGGAGTGAAGGTCAGGGATACCTTCGAGTCCGAAATCGATCGCGAAACCTTGCGTTCCTATCGGTTATTGAGACAGGTTCGCCAAAATAAGCGAAAAAGAGACCTGGAGGTCGTGTTTGACTACGACGGCGATGCCATCCTGGTCCATGAGACCAATCTCTCGAAGGACCCCCCTGAGGAGACGCACAAGAAAATTGACGGAATTCCCGGTCCCATCGCCGATATCCTTTCCATCTTTTATGTGGCTCGCCTCCACTCGCTTGAACCCGGCCAGGAGTACCAGGTTTACCTGAGTGAACGGGGAGAGCCCAAGCAAGTCCGACTGCAGGTGCAGACCCGGGAAAAGGTGCAAACCGTAATTGGCGAGTTCGATTCCGTTCGCATCAGCACAGTAGGAGGGCTCTTCAGAAACGGGGGGAACTTCCGCATCTGGTATTCCACCAATTCCCAGCGCTTCCCCGTTCAATTCGAGGCCGATGTGAGGTTTGGCAAGGTCTACGGAAAATTGATCGGCCTGGAAACGCCCCAGGAGAGCCGCTCGGTGATTCGGATCGACTGATCCCGCTGACAGCTGACAACTGACACCTGACAATCAAGAGTTGCCTGATATAATGAGGGTTCGCGTCCGGCAAGTAGAGAGGGTGATCGCCTTTCGGGCTTGACCCGGGAGGAGGAAAGTCCGAGCACCACAGGGCAGCGTGCTTCCTAACGGGAAGGAGGGGTGACCCTACGGAAAGTGCCACAGAAAACATACCGCCTGAGTTTTCTCAGGTAAGGGTGAAAAGGTGGGGTAAGAGCCCACCGCTTCGATGGTGACATCGAAGGCACGGTAAACCCCACGCGGTGCAAGGCCAAATAGGCTCCGTTGCAACCTGGCCCGGTTCATCCATCGTTTATTCGGTGGAAGCGGAGCGGGTGAGCCGCTTGAGGATTGGGGTGACCCAATTCCTAGACGAATGATCATCGCCCTGCAAAGGGTTACAGAACTCGGCTTACATCTCTGCTTGCCGGAACAAACCACAGCCGGAAGACCGGCTGAAATTCAAAATCTCAAATTCCAAATCACAAATTCAAAACGACCTCTCTTTTCCCCTTTTTGCGCGCGGAGCGCGCACGACTGCACAACAGCACGAACGCACGAAAACACAGCGCGCGAAGCGCGAAAGCACGAGGTGCGCCCAGACCACCAATCACTTCCAGTTTTCCCATCGTAGCCAGAAAAGCTGGAATTTCCGGGATAGCCGGGACAGGCGGAGCCTCCGGCCATGGACCGCCGACGGGGCTGTCAATTGCGGGTGCAGAGTGCGATACTGCCCCCCATGGCTGAGGTAATTGTCAAAGCGCTGGTTATACTCGCCGTTGCCTATATCGCCCTTTCGGGGCTTGATGTCATGCATACGAATTGGCTGAAAACCTGCCAGAAGGAAAAGCGGGACAAGCTGGCTGAACTTTTGGGTGAGCTTGCAATCGTTGTGGTTGGCCTGTTTCTGTTTATCCTCGTTGGACGGTTTGCGTTCATCTGACCTGATAACGCTTCTCTACCTTGCCTTCCACGACATTCGACACACCTTCGCACCACACCTGGCTATGTCTGGAGTGGACTTGATGACTGTGAAGGAACTGCTTGGTCATGTCACACTGATAATGACCATAAGATATGCCACCAGGCTCCTGACCATCGTGTGAGAGCCATCAAAACACTCGATTCTGCCTACCCAACTGACACAATTACTGACACAGTGGAAAATTCAGGAATTGACGCCTTGGCCCAAGTAGTTGAAGATACTCGGGTGGGGACGTAGCTCAGCTCGGAAGAGCGCCTGAATCGCACTCAGGAGGTCGAGGGTTCGATTCCCTTCGTCTCCACCACTAAACTTAGTGACTTAAGGCCAGACCCTGACTAAAGTTCGAGAGGCTTCTAAGAAACTCGTTCCATATTGGTTCTACAAAACACGCGTTAGTGGGTCTTCTCTTCAACCCCCTAGACCCATATCTGCCCCCTGCAGTTTTCATTATGCTATCGACTACACTTTTAATCCTGAGACGTTTAGACTGCCATTACCGCCTATCGTCGGCCAAAACGTAATCGCGGCTCCCTGTTGACGAAGTTCTAGTAGGGGTAACCTGGAAGCCTTGGCATCCCGGGCTTCCACTCCGGTAGGGGAGCGAATCCCTCACGATTTGGCATCTTCACCTTCGGCAAACTCTGGGCGTCGAGTACCTCGTCCTCCGGGATGACATCGTTCTTGTAGAGCAGAAAGGCCGTCAGCGCGTAGACCTCGTCGGCGGTTAGCGTCCCCTCTCGATTGAGAGGCATGGCGCGATTGATGTAGTCCCATACCGTCGTCGCGTACGGCGAGCGGATCGGCAGTACTCGCCCCAATTCCCAAGGGTCGACATTTGGCTCCGCTTTGGCTTTTTTTAGCAAAGTGGGAGCTAGGCCCCCTGCCCCCGTCGCCCCGTGGCATCCCGCGCACCCTTTCTGCCGATAGACCAGCGCGCCTTCCTTGGCGGTTCCGCGCCCTGGCGGGAGTTCCTCTCCCGTAGGACTGATAGAGATATCCCAGGCACGGATTTCTTCTGCACTCGGGGTGCTGCCCACACCATACGTAGGCGACTGTGCCAGCGCGGAGCCCACGAGGAGTATCAGAAACGGGAGAAGCCTAAGAATTCCCATTGTGAATCCGCCCATCGCTGGCGACCCTCCATGGTTGAATGGAATTGTCCCGGCCTGGCACTCTGTATGACGGATCCAGAGGTACATTAAAGAACTCGGCGACTTGGGCTCGCGATGGTTGAACCTGGCCCAGTTCGTCCGTGCAGCGCGAAAGGAGCTCGGTCTCTTTTCCGTCCCAATTCCAGTTGAAGCTGAACCGGGTATGCGCCATGCGATATGCCGTCCCCCGAATCTCGGCGTCCATCCAGCGCCGGCCGCCGTCGGTGGATACCTCCACCCTGCCAATGGCGCCCCCACCGGACCAGGCCAAACCGGTGATCTCGTAGAATCCGCGGCCAGGCAGCTGCTGTTCCCCGGAAGGAAAGGTGATGACCGATTTCGGTCCGATCTGGTAACCCAGCGCAGCTTGTTTCGGGTCCTGACTAAGATGCCCGTAGTCGTTGTAGGTCATGTAGTACCGGTCCACCACCTTGATTCG
>CBDUTA010000052.1:0-14258 GCA_965369785.1 uncultured bacterium | reverse complement strand
GAGCTCGATTCAAGTCCCCCACCATTCCGCTGAAGCCTACCGATGCCCACCAAAGTGCCAACAAAATACCCAGTGAGACCACTCCCCTATTTTGGTGACTGACCAACTCCAGAGTGAACGTGCGAACCCAGGTGTAGGTCCTCTCGGGCAGAAACTGATTCATTTCCACCAGCATCTTGTCCAACAAGCCGGGTTCGATGGGGATGAACCCGATGATAGCGCTTAAAAAAATGAGAAAAGGGAAAAAGGCCAGTAAGAAGTAGAAACTCAGTCGGGCGGCCATCCCCCAGCAATCGTCACCACCGACATCCTTCCATAAAGCGAGCCAGAACTTCCTCTTGGAGAGGTAATAGAAACCTTGCAGATCTAACTTAATGAGGTTGGATGGCATGAGAACCGATTGGACTAGCCCGAATTATGCATAGGTTCTCGTTCACGAAGCACCGAAAGCGCCGACCTGACTAGGCGCGCGACAGAGGTCCCCGCAAACGTACTGTACGGTACGTTGAGGAGGCCGACAGAGCGCAACACGGGCAGGTCGGATGATTTCGGTGATGCAGTAGAGAATCTATGCATAATCCGGGCTAAAGGAATGCCTGGCAGGACGTTCTGATAAAACGATATTGCTCAAAGCAGCGCTGGCACCCGAAAAGGTGCTCGATCGTATCGATGACTTCTGTATCCGTGAGCTGATGTTCAGCGAGAGACCGGAGTTTCATGGGATGGACATGGATGGGCCGACTGTCAGTCGGGAAAGTGATTGTAAACATGAATTTAGTAATCAGCGGAGTACTCATGGGTTACGATTTATGATAACAAATTTTGGGGACTGGGCAAAGGTAGCTTATGCTATATTCGGACTTCGCGCTCGCCACAAACGCTACCGCACTAGTATGAAACGAGGCACTCAGTGGGCAGGGATATCGATTGGGCCACACAACGAACCTCTGAGCTGCGGCGAGAGATAGAACACCACAACTACAAATACTACGTTTTGGACGACCCCGTCATTGCGGACGAGGAATACGATCGTTTGTTCCGGGACTTAGTTGCTTTGGAACAGGAGTACCCGGAGCTGGCTTCCTCAGAGTCTCCGACCCAGCGGGTTGGCGCCCAACCTCAAGAAAAATTCCAAAAGGTAAAACACCATGCGCCCATGTTGAGCCTGGGCAACGCCTTTAACGAAGCGGAACTGCGTGCCTTTTACAAGCGAATCAGTAACCTTCTGGGAACAGATAAGATTGACTTGGTGACGGAATTAAAGATTGACGGCGTGGCCGTGGCCCTGACCTTCCAGGATGGAGTCTTTGTTCGTGGAGCGACCCGAGGCAATGGACTGATTGGAGAGGATGTCACCGCTAATCTGAAAACGATCCGGGCCATTCCTTTGAGATTGCGCAAGGGAACGCCAAGGCCTGAAACGGTGGAGGTACGGGGAGAAGTTTATCTCCCGATTACCGCCTTTAATGGGATGAACGAAGAGCGTGCCAAGGCCGATCGAAGTCCTTTTGCCAATCCACGAAATGCAGCAGCTGGAGCCCTTCGCCAGCTCGATCCGGGCAGGACTGCATCGCGACCTTTGGCCTTTTTTGCCTACTCCGTTGGCTATGTTGAAGGTATGAGTTTCAAGACCCAGATCCAGGTCCTCAAGCAGCTGCGGGAATGGGGTTTTCCCGTGAACACGCACCATCGTCATGGGTACTCCATCGATCGAGCTTTCAAGTTTTGTTCCGAATGGGAGGGTCAAAGGGAATCCCTGGATTATCAGATTGATGGAGTTGTGGTAAAGGTCAATCGTCTGGACTATCAGGATCGTCTGGGAGTGGTGAGCCGAGACCCCCGTTGGGCAGTTTCCTACAAGTTTCCGGGCCAGCTGGCAACGACACGTCTTCTCGAGATCAGAATCAACGTGGGACGCAGTGGGGCCCTGAATCCCTATGCAGTTCTGGAGCCGGTTCAGGTGGCAGGAGTGACCATCAGTACGGCAACCCTCCATAATGAAGACGACATACGCCGTAAGGATATTCGTGAAGGAGATGTGGTTGTGGTCAAGCGGGCGGGGGACGTGATTCCTCAGGTGGTTGGAGCCGTGCGCGAGAAGAGAACCGGGCGGGAACGAGAATTCGCCTATCCGGATTGTTGTCCCGTTTGCCAGCAGGCGGTGGCACGAAAAGCGGAGGAAGCCAGGGTATACTGTACCAATCCCAAATGTCCGGCCCAGAGTCTGGAAGCACTCAAGCACTTCGTCAGTCAGGGGGCCATGGACGTTCGTGGTTTAGGTGGGCAGACTTTGGAAAAGCTCGCTGCTGTGGATTTGATCGAAGACCCTTCGGACTTATATTTTCTCACCCAGGATGAGGTCGCTCAGCTTCCCAACTTCAAGGAGAAGTCCGTTGCCAATCTGCTCCGTAGTATTGAGCAAAGTAAGTCTCAGCCTTTCCAGCGTGTCTTGTTCGCACTCGGGATCCGCCATGTGGGAGAGAGCATCGCGGCTCTTCTGGCGACGTATTTTTCAGACCTGGACTCTTTGATGAATGCGTCTGAGGAGGAGATTGCCTCCGTTGATGGCATCGGACCCGAAATTGCCGGTAGTGTCCGTAGCTACTTCCAGACCAAGAAGAGTGGTCGTCTGATTAAAAAGCTCAAGAAAGCCGGGCTCCAATTTCAGGCTGCCAGGGGATCGGTGGAGGATGAAGGATCCCTAAAAGGAAAGACCTTTGTGGTGAGTGGTACCCTGCCCACCTTCAGCCGTGCCCAAGCCACTGAGTTCATTAGAAGCCATGGGGGAAAAGTGACCTCCTCCGTGTCCTCGAAGACCGATTTCCTGCTGGTAGGTGACTCACCCGGATCGAAAAGACAACAGGCCAGGAACTTGCGAGTACCGCAGATCTCTGAAGAAAAATTAAGGAAGATGGTTCTAGACCCGGATGATGCATAGAGCGCAGCCTTCATCTGAGCGCAGTGAAGAAATCATCCGGCGTGCTGCACCGCCCGTGCCGCGCGCTTCGCGGGTATGCGTTCGTGAATTCGTTCTTTCGTGCTGATTCGGCACTTGAGGTGCCGAATGGGACCGGCATGATCCCCTCCTCTCCGTTGCTTCGTGACGAGAACCTAGGCATAATTCGGGCCAATGCCCATGCTATTGAAAGTCCGAGCACCCACTCGTATGACTCTAGGTGGAGCTACCCTCGATATCTATCCGCTCTACCTCTTTGAGGAAGGTGGATTGACACTTAATGTAGCCATAGACCTGTGCAGTGAGGTCGAGCTCGAAGAACAGTCGGGGGATCGGATTCGCATCGAGGCCACCGACCTGGGGTTGGTCCTGGAAGGACCCGATCTTGAGGCGCTACAAAGCAATGGAGAATTTGCCCCTCTTGACCTGATCTTGAGGGTTCTAAAGTTCTACAGGCCCGGAAACGGTTTGATCGTAAGGACCAAAAACAACGTTCCGCCCGGGTCCGGCCTGGGAGGTTCCTCCTCTCTCTTGGTTTCTTTGAGCACGGCTTTGCTTCAGTGGGAGAACCGCCCTGTAAACAAAGAGCAGCTGATCGATTTAGGAGCCAATATTGAAGCACAGTCCATTCGCATTCCCACCGGCAAGCAAGACTATTTCCCACCTGCCTACGGAGGCTTTCATGCTCTGTGGTTCGAGATTCAAGGGATCCGTCGTGAACAACTCACCTTTTCCGCCCAATTTGAGAAACAACTCCAAGAGCGGATTTTGTTGGGGTATTCCGGCGTATCGCGTTTTTCGGGTAGCAGTAACTGGAACATCATGAGAAAGTACGTGGACGACGAACGTGCTACGGTCCTCGGACTGGGGAAAATCAAGAAAATCGCCCTGGCTGTCTACCAGAGCCTCAAGGAGGAAGATCTGGATAGGTTTGCCGAATGTTTGGCCACCGACTGGGAGAACCAGAAGGGATTGGCAGATGGGGTAACCACCCCGGAAATAGACACGATCTTTGATGCCGCCCGGCAGGCGGGAGCTCAGGCGAGTAAGCTCTGTGGCGCCGGAGGTGGAGGTTGTTTCTTGACTGTGGTGGGTAAAGGTTTTCAGCAGGAGGTCAAAAAGGCCATTCAGGGTGCAGGAGGAGAGATTCTGGATTATCATTTCTCGAAATCCGGTGTGCAAGTGGTCCAGTAAATGTGTCCAATAGAGCTGGAAATTTGTCCTAATTGTCGTTATACACTTACTGAAAGGAGCACCTACTGCCCCTTTTGTGGAACTCAGCTGACCCATCCCCTGTGGAAGAAGACGGGTGCCTGGATTTTGCTCTTTCTAATCGGCTATGGTCTGGTGAGGTGCCATGTTGAGATGCTCGATGGGTTTTAGATAGAGAAAGAATCAATAATGGGCTCAGAAACGTACCAGAAAGGCTCACTCCAGTATGTGTACCAGGCTCGATCCGATGTGGGTCAGGTCAGAAGTAATAACGAAGACAGTCTCATTGAAGAACCCACTATGGGATTGTTTGGAGTGTGTGATGGACTTGGAGGCCATGCTGCAGGTGAAGTCGCAAGTTCCATCGCGGCGAAAACGCTAAAGGAATTTGCCCAGAAGGTATCCGAATCTCCTGATGGAGCCCTGGAGTCCGGTATCCAGGAGGCCAACAGACGGATCTTGAGTGACCAGGCTGCCAATCCTGAGCACCGGGGGATGGGAACCACGGTGACCTCTCTCTGGCTGGTGCCCGAAAACTCAGGGTCCGGTTGGATAGGGCATGTGGGAGACAGCCGAATGTATTTGCAACGGGAAGATAAACTTGAACAGTTGACGGAGGACCATTCTCCCGTCTTTCGCCTTTTCAAGCAAGGGGTACTCACCAAAGATCAGATGCAGCGGCATCCCCAGAAGAATTTATTGGACCGGTCGCTGGGTGTTCTTCCTCAAGTGAAAGCGGACGTTCGCTCGGTCCCTCTGACCCCAGACGATATCTTTTTGATTTGCACGGATGGGTTGACCGACGCTCTTTCTGACCAGGAGATTCAATCTGTCTTGACGACTTGTCCCCTCAGCGACGCTGCCGACCAGTTGACGGCGATGGCCAACGAAAAAGGAGGGCTGGATAATATTACCGTTGTGCTGTTGCAGATTCTGGAGATCTGAGGGGAGGCCTAGCCGGATGATTTCTTCACTGCGCTCAGATGAAGGTGGCGCTGCTGCAGTAGAGAATTTCTGAATCGTCCCGGTAGCCGGGATGATTCATAGGTTCTCGTCACGAAGTGGAGAAAGCGCCGGCCTGACAAGGCGCGGGACGGGAGGCCACCGCAAACGTACTCACTGCAGTACGTTGAGGAGGCCGACTGAGCGAAACGCAGTCAGGTTGGATGATTTCGCTGCTGCAGTAGAGAATTTCTGAATCGTCCCGGCTAATCAGGACGAATTCCACAGGACCGGAGAAATACTTTATCCTCTTCAGTTAGCTTCCATCCTTCAGGCGGCTTCTTTTCATCCTCAGCTGCTTTGGTCCGGCTATTTTTCTTGGGTTCTTCACTCATATCGTACCCTCACCGAGTTTTTCCCGATCGCTCACATAGTTAATGATGCCAGGAGCCTCTGAAAGTTTTTTAAAGAAAAGTGCCGACTGAGGGAATAAAGGGCACGATAATCTAGCCGGAACTATCCATTATCCTGACTAGTCGGAGCGACACAGAGATCGTCCGCCACAAACGTCACCGTATTTTTGGAACGAGACACTTAACCAGAAATCGACAAGCCTCATCGTAGATGCCTGTGCTGCCACTTTCTCTTGTCCCTGCAACATTCAGAGTTCGAATCTTGTGCCGTTTCAACCAGTCCAGAAGAATCTCAGGGGAGCAATCCTCACACAGATCGATCACCAGGAATGGCTTGTTGTGTTCTTTGGCGAGCTCTACCGTTAAGGCACTACCTCCTGAAAGAGAACTTTTGTAGAGAACCACTGTTCCATCCGAGTCTCGTACGTTCCATTGAGTTCGCTGTTTGTACTCGGATGAAGGGGTTTCTTGGAGAGGATAGATTTCCTTGAGTGGCCCATCCTCGGCACGCCGGCCGCGGGGACACCACCCTCCGCAAGGAACTCCTACCTTCAAAGCGATGTCCAGAGCAGCTCTGTCCACGCCCGTCTGCCCACCCGAGATCACCCTCTCGATCATTCTTCTGTGGCGATCGATCGCAGTGAAAAGGGAATGACCGGGATGGTTCCGCCTTTGGACAAAAGCGAAATTTCCTGCTGAAAATCGGTGAGGGCCTTCTTCTGGAGGCTTTCGGAAAGGTGAGCACTATTGGCGAAATAGAGTTGCCGTCCACCAACGGGTTGTGCTTGAACATCTTTTTCTTTGAGGGCTTGGGCCACGATGATGCAGCTTGCCCTTTCAGCAAAAGATTGGAGGATCCTGCTTCCCTGGGAGCTGAGCTCACCGATGAGGTAAAGGCCGTGTAAAAGGTTTGAGAACTCTTCGAAAAGTCCGGAGAGGAGATTTTGTGTTTCTGACCAGACGGCTTCAGAAGTGAGCTGTCGGGCCACCTGCATATAAAAGGTTCTGGCTCCCTCAGCTATTGTGGAAGCAAGTACAAGATCTTGAGCGGCAGATCTCTCTCCAGCTTCCAGGAGACGTTCTTCCGTTTCTCCCATTCCTGCCACCAGCACAAGAGGTTTCTCTCGCCGGGAGTTCACGACAGATCCCACGGCTGCAGAGACTCCTGCCTCATCTTGAATAGCGGAACTTTCAAACTCCAGAATGTTCACTTTATGATCATGCCATAATTTAACTGGAGTGACCAGGAGCGCGGGTACGGGACAGCACGCCGGCAAAAACTCTATCGGGGACCCATTCGCAGTGCTCCATCCAAACGAATGGTCTCGCCATTGAGGACGACGTTTTCGACGATGTGCTGGACCAGAGCCGCATACTCATCGGGACGGCCCAATCGAGGGGGAAAGGGAACTTGTTCCCCGAGCGAGATCCGTGCTCGTTCTGGGAGTCCGGCTAATAGGGGGGTGTCAAAGATGCCGGGAGCAATAGTGACGACGCGGATGCCCTGGCGGGAGAGTTCCCGGGCCGCTGGCAAGGTCAAGGACACAATTCCGCCCTTTGAGGCGGCATAGGCCGCCTGACCAATCTGTCCTTCAAAGGCTGACACGGAAGCGGTGTTGATGATGACCCCGCGTTCTCCCTCTTGAGTTGGCTTATTTTGCTCCATGGCTGCAGCGCTCAGGCGAAGAGCGTTGAAAGTGCCGATGAGGTTGACTTTAACGACCCGGTTAAAGTCCTTCAAATCGTGAGGTCCGGTTCTACCCAGGATCTTTTCGGCGATGGCAATGCCCGCGCAGTTGACCAGAATATGAAGGCCACCGTGCTGGTTCACTGCGCCTTCAATCGCCTGTTTGACGGATGTGTCCCGGGTGACATCGGTTTCGATAAACAGTGCCCCTTCACCTAAATCGTCTTCCAAGGTTTTACCCGCCTTTCGGTTTAAGTCGGCGATTACCACCTTGGCGCCCAGGGAGTGAAGCTTTCGCACCGTGGCTGATCCCAGTCCTGAGGCTCCTCCTGTGACCATTGCACTTTTTTCCTTAATCAACATAATGAAGCACAGTATGTCAGACAAGACATCGAAAACTGAAGAGGAATGGAGGAAACAGCTCACGGCGGAAGAGTTTGAAGTCTGTCGTAATAAGGGTACAGAACCGCCCTTCACCGGGAAATACTGGGATTGTAAAGAAGAGGGGATTTACCGTTGCACCGGATGCGACAACGAGCTGTTTCATTCAGAAACCAAATTTGATTCCGGCACAGGTTGGCCGAGTTTCTGGGCGCCCGTCTCAGACGAGGGTGTGAGTGTGAAGATGGATGACAGTCTTCACATACGCAGAACCGAAGTGCTGTGCAGTAAATGTGACGCTCACCTCGGTCACGTTTTCCCCGATGGACCTCAGCCGACCGGGCAGCGCTACTGTATTAATTCCGTCAGCCTCAAGCTGGGCAAAGTCTAGCTCGCTTCGCTCGCGGTCGTGCGGTCGTGCATTCGTGCTTTCGTGCTTTCGTGAAGTCGCGCTTCACGCTCCCGTGCGCAGCACGAACGCACGAACGCACGAATTACGGTACGATAGGGTGCCATGCCGACCATCGACACGCAACGACTGAAGCGTCTACCGCCCTATCTGTTCGGACGGCTCAATG
This sequence comes from uncultured bacterium, assembly GCA_965369785.1. Classification (GTDB taxonomy): domain Bacteria; phylum Acidobacteriota; class UBA6911; order RPQK01; family JADFOI01; genus JADFOI01. The sequence continues at coordinate 6,089 of CBDUTA010000052.1, read as the reverse complement.
ACATCAAACTGGGTCTACGCCAGGAAGGAGCCGATGTCATCGATTTGGGCATGGGTAACCCCGACCAGCCCACTCCTCAGCACATCATCGACAAATTGACTGAGGCGGTCCAGGACCGCAAAACACATCGCTATTCCGCCTCCAAGGGTATCCCGGGTCTGCTGCGGGCGATCTGCCGCTTTTACAAGAAGCGCTTTGACGTGGATTTGGACTGGCAGTCCGAGTGTATTGCCACCATCGGCAGCAAGGAAGGCCTGGCTCATCTCATGCTGGCTCTGCTGGATCCTGGTGATCTGGCTCTGATTCCCAATCCCACCTATCCGATTCATATCTACAGCGTGGCCATGGCAGGGGGTAACGTTGTATCCATACCCCTGCGCGAGGAAGAGGAGTTTGTTCCCGATCTGGAGTACATTACCCGCGAGATCTGGCCCAGACCCAAAGTTATTACCCTGAACTTTCCTCATAATCCCACCACTGCCACCGTCAGTCTCGACTTTTTCCAGGAAATCGTCCGTTTCGCCAGAGATAACAACATCATTGTCGTCCACGACATGGCCTATGCGGGGATCACTTTTGATGACTATAGCGCTCCCAGTTTCTTGCAGGTTCCAGGTGCCAAAGAGGTGGGAGTAGAGTTTTATACTCTGTCCAAGTCGTACAACATGGCCGGATGGCGACTCGGATTCTGCGTTGGAAATCGAGACATTGTCGCGGCTTTGGCCAAGATCAAGGGGTACTACGACTACGGAATTTTTACTCCGATTCAGGTCGCTGCCATCGCCGCCCTGGATGGTCCCCAGGACTGCGTTGCCGAGCAGGCCAAGCTTTACCAAAGCCGACGAGATGTACTGTGCGACGGCCTCAACCGCATTGGCTGGTCTGTGAAATCGCCGAAGGCCAGTATGTTTACGTGGGCACCGATTCCTGAACCCTATCGAAAAATGGGCTCTATGGAATTCTCTACTCTGTTGATGCAGGAGGCCCATGTGGCGGTGGCGCCCGGGATCGGCTTCGGTAACCTGGGAGAAGGGTATGTGCGAATCGCCATGGTTGAGAATGAGCATCGGTTGAGACAGGCCGTTCGAAACATTCGTCGCTGCCTGGACAAACTCCGGCCCAGCGATCCGCAGCTGGAGCAGCAACAGATGAGGTTGAAGAGTTAAGCGCGGATTTTCAGGGAACAACCTCCTCTTTAGAGGCACCATTACCCTAGCCCGCATTATGCATAAATTTTTTACTGTGGCACCGAAACCATCCGGCGTGCGCTGCGCACCGACTGCGTTGCCCGACCCGCAAGCGGGTACCCCGCGGGCTCCTCGACGTGCCGTACAGCACGCCTGCGGTGCCCTCGGTCGCGCGTGGCGCAACGCACTCAGGACGGCGTTTTCGATGCCTCGTTACAAAAACCTATGCATAACCCGGGCTTGTCTGTTGGCCTGCAACTGGCGCTTCGGAGGTTTGCCAAGCCGGATTGAAAATGAGTAATATGGATTCAGTGAAGAGCAGGAATTTAGAGGCTGAGAGCAGGCACTATGTGGGCAAGGAGGATTCCCAACCTCTGTAGATCTATGCCCAATCAATCGTCCACCGGAGAAGTCGAATTGACCCGGAGCAGAGCTTATCCTCAAGTCGCAAGAGGAGAGAATTTATGACCTCAGAAAAGTTTGAGTTGGCTCTCAGTATTGGAGGTGCGGCCGGACAGGGGATCGCAACGCCCGGCAATATTCTTGCCCGAATATTTGTTCGCCGTGGTTTGCACCTTTATGCCTACAACGCCTACCAATCGATTATCCGTGGCGGGCATATTTTTCTCACTGTGCGTGTGAGCGACCAGGAAGTTCACAGCCACGGGGATAAACTGGACCTGCTGCTGTGCCTGAATCAGGACACCATGAATCGGCACCTGAGGTTGATGGGGCCGGGCAGCCGGGTGGTCTTTAACAGCGACAAAATTCAAGCGGGTCAAGCCGAAAAAGGTGCCCACCTGTGCCCGATACCCGTTACCGAGTTGAGCGGCGGTGGAAAGATGATCCAGAACACTGTTGCCTTGGGGGCCATCATCTCTCTAATGGGGCTGGATTTCCAGGTCCTTGAGGATGCCCTGACCCTCCAATTCAAGCGAAAGGGCCAGGAAGTGGTCGACGATAACGTCGCTGCAGCCCGCGCCGGATTTGGTCACGCACAGGAGAACTTCGAGCCTTTCCCCGAGTCTCTCCCGAAGCGGTCTGAACCGCTGGCTGTCTGGACCGGTAATGAGGCTCTGGCCATGGGGGGAGCCGCCGCAGGGGTCAAATTTTATTGTGCCTATCCGATGAGTCCTGCCACCGGAGTACTTCATTGGATGTCCAAGCATGCCCGCGATCTGGGGATCATGGTTCGGCAGATGGAGGACGAAATCGCTGTGGCCAATATGGCCGTTGGAGCAGGTCATGCCGGTTGCCGGACCCTGAGTGCCACTTCCGGCGGCGGGTTCGCCTTGATGACCGAGGCCATCGGCATGGCGGGGATGATGGAGGTTCCCGTGGTCTTTATCAACGTTCAGCGTGCCGGTCCCTCCACGGGACTGCCCACCAAGACCGAGCAGGGAGATTTGTGGCAGGCGCTGGGCGCCAGCCCGGGAGACTTCCAGCGCTTCATCGTGGCCCCCAAAAATGCTCTGGATGCCTTTGAAACGATTCCCGAGCTCTTTAACCTGACGGACAAATATCAGTGCCCCGGCATGGTCCTTTCCGATCTGCTGATTTCAGAAGGTACCTTTAGTATTGATCCAGAAAAAATTGACCTGCATCCGGAGATCGATCGAGGAGAGTTGATCGATACTCCTTCCCAGGGCAACGGCTACATGCGCTACAAGAATACAGAAAGTGGCATCTCTCCCCGCGCCTTGCCCGGCCTGGAGGGTTATGTTCACGTGGCGGCCACAGACGAGCACGACGAAGACAGTACCTTGATCAGCGACGAGTACACCAACCCCCACAAGCGCAGGATGATGGTCGAAAAACGGGCCCGAAAATTCAAAGACATCGAGAAGGTCATTGCAGCGCCGCAGCTGGAGGGTTCGGAGGATGCCCAGGTCACACTCATCGGATGGGGATCCACTTACGGTGTCATCAAAGAGGCGGTGGAGCAGTTGAGCCTCCAGGGGGTTACCGCCAATCAGCTTGCCATCAAATGGATCGTTCCCCTTCATGCAGAGGCCGTGAGTGAGATTGTGTCTCGTTCGAACAAAACGATTATTGTCGAGAACAATTACTCCGGCCAGTTCTACCGCTATCTGCGCAGTGAAACCGGGCTGAGCGTCGACGGACATATTCGTAAGTACGATGGCGAGCCGTTTATGCCCCACCACATTGTTGAAGGTGTGATGGAGCAGCTGGCCGGGACGGTCGATCATTCCGTGCCCATTCATGAAGTCGGGGTTTAGTGTCACTAGTGAGGTAATGATATGACGCTTAGAGAGAAGACACAGGATATACTTGCCCAGCCGCCTGCTTCATTGCAGGCCAAAGATTTTAAGGGACCCGTCGCTCCTGACTGGTGCCCGGGTTGTGGCGATTTTGGAGTTCTGAAGGGCCTTCAGAAAGCCTGTGCGGAGTTGGGCCTCCTGCCCCACCGGATTCTAACCGTGAGTGGAATCGGCTGTTCCTCCAATTTACCCGGTTACATCAACGCTTATGGGATGCATACCCTTCATGGCCGACCGTTGGCCGTGGCCACCGGTGTCCAGATGGCCAACCACGAGCTTACCGTTATCGCGACGGGTGGAGATGGGGACGGATACGGTATTGGCGGGAACCATTTTGTGCACACGGCACGTCGTAATGTGGACCTAACCTATATCGTCATGAACAACCAGATCTATGGTCTGACCACGGGACAGGTTTCTCCCACCAGTTCCAAGGGGATGAAGACCAAGAGTAGCCCCTTTGGCAGCGTGGAGTTGCCGGTCAATCCGATCACCTCGGCTATCATGAACGGAGCGACCTTTGTGGCTCGCGCCTTTACCGGTGATGGCCAGCATCTGGTGGAGCTGATGAAGAAGGCGATCCAACACAAGGGGTTTTCTCTGATCGACGTCTTCAGCCCCTGTGTCACCTTCAACCAGGACAACACCTACAAATTTTTCAAGCCACGCGTTAAGAAGCTCGAAGACGAGGGCCATGATACCAGCGATTGGAAAACCGCCTGTGAGAAAGCCCTGCTGTGGGGAGACATTATTTACACGGGACTGTTTCTGCAAAAGGAGCAAGCAACTCTTAGCCAGCTGGAACCCGTTCTGGATGAAGGGGGTCCTATGGCCTATCGATCCCTGGGCCTCACCAAGGAGCAGAGTGAGGGAATCATCAAAAGGATGATGTAGCGCGGAGAGCCCTTCGGGCTTGTTCCAGGTTCCAAGTTCCAGGTTTCAAATTCCAGATCAGGTTTTGAATTTTGAATTTGAGATTTTGAATTTCAGCCGATCTGCCGGCTGTTGCCGGTTGTCAGCACTCAGTTCTCTGTTTGTCCGTACCCTACTCGAAAACGTTTCTGACGGGATGCTTTCCCGGCACCCTGAGGATGTCCCCTTTTTAGGGCCGAATGATACTGTTGAAAATTTTCCAGGGGAGTAAAAACGTTCACGTCCAGAAGCTATACTGTGCAACCATAAAAAGATGAAATCTTTTGCTGGGACTAAAGCCATCTTTCTTGATGTTGGCGGGACCCTGCTGGACCTGGGAGACCCGGAGTCGGCCTATGCGAATATCCTGGACCAATATGGCTATCCCTCCACAAGAGAGCAGATCGGCGCCTGGATCAGAAAGGCACAAGAGGAAACAGGTCCTGTCGTCTCCAGCGGATCGGGTTCAGGGTTTAGAGTCTCTGCCGCTAAGGAGCAAGCGCGGCGTGAGAACCTGATTGCAGTTTTTCTCCGCGAAGCGGGTGTGAGGAAGCACTTCGACAGCTGCCTGAAGGGGATCTGGGCCTCCTGGGTGAAGGCACCCGTTTTCCGCCTTTTCCCGGAGACCATACCCATGTTGAGAGGTCTCAAGGAATCTGGGTTTCTGGTGGGGGCGGTTTCCAACTGGGAACCCAGACTTCAGGAGTTGTGTGAGAACCTGGGCATTGCCCATTATTTCGATTTTATGGTGGTTTCCGAGGCTCAGGGCTACGCCAAGCCGGGGATGCGTCTGTTCGAGCTGGCATTGGAGAAAGCCGCATCCCGACCGGAAGATGTTATCCACGTGGGGAATGATCCCGTGGAAGATATCGAACCTGCAGAGAGGATGGGTATTCGAGCAGTATTGATTCAGCGTGATAGTTCCGATGAAATTCGTCACTCGCCGCGGATCCCTTCGCTCAAGGAAGTCCTGCCTCTTGCCAGGTCCTTTGCCTGGTTGCGCGGACGAATCGTGAGCGGAAAGGGTGAGGCAGCTGCCTTCACCCAGCTCCCATGGGTTCGGAAACAAGTGGCCGATGGGTTTCACTTTGAGCCCTACCCCGGTACACTCAATATTCGGCTGGAGAGGGCCCAAGACAAAACCATGTGGAAGGAACTTGCCAGCCATCCCGGCAAGACTCTGGAGCCGGAGACGGGCTACTGTGCGGCACGCTGTTACCCAGTCAACGTAGAGGGCCGGATTGCGGGTGCTATTGTTCTCCCTGAGGTCTCCTCCGATACCACGGATGTCGTTGAATTGTTGGCCCCTGTGAACCTGCGGGAAGCTTTGAAGCTTGGCGACGGAGCGGCCATCACGATCGCCCTTTCCCAACGGCAACCTGAGGGATAAGATCATGGACAGCTTCGAGATGAACAAGAGGGAACAAGTATTGAACATTCACCGTTGTCGAAAGCGTATCGTTCAAGAGCACGGTGCGACCAATGCAGGGTGCCTAATAAGTATCCTGGTGATCATTATAGTTGCCTATGGGTGCTACAAATTTGGTCCTCCCTCTGTAGACGATTACCAGTTTCGAAATGCATTGATTAAAATTTCCGGTTATGCCGCGGCCGGTGTACTTCCTCAGACCAAATATGGGACTGGCGGAGGGGGGGGGGGGATTGAGGACCTCAGGGATGCCGTCCTGGTGGCGGCCATAGATCTACG
>CBDUTA010000051.1:0-14345 GCA_965369785.1 uncultured bacterium | reverse complement strand
GGTAGCTTAGACATGGTCCGGTATCTTAACTTCTGGATCCTCTTAGTGCCAATATGAGCCGCACGGAGAGGGGAAAGAGAAAGAAAGAAGAGGGAAAACTTCTCAGTCTCGAGCTTTGAATTTGGGATTTGGGATTTCCGCTGACGAGCCGACCGCTGGTCAGCTCGTCAGCGGTTTTGTTGCTGAGACTCGGATACTCCTAATGGAATCGACCACTTCTCTAACCGATCTGGAAGCAATATTTAAGCCCTTGACCATTTTCCGGGTCAGAGGATCATTCAAGACGAGATCCACGGGAACAGAAGTTTCTTGCACCACTTCGACATCCACAAATCCAGCTGCCTGGATGGTTTTCAGGTAATCCTCCCGGGTTGCCGCCCCCGCCAGACACGCCACATAGGCCTCAATGCAAGTCTTGATCAAGCCGGGAAGCGGCCTCAGCAAAACAATGTCCGAGACCATCACCCGCCCTCCCGGTTTGAGAGCCCGAAAGGCTTCTTTGAACACCTGTTGTTTATCAGGCGAGAGGTTGATCACGCAGTTAGAGAGAATCACGTCAACGGAGTGATCTGCCAGGGGCAGATGCTCGATCTCACCCAGTCGAAACTCCACGTTTTCATAACCGCCCTCTTGAGCGTTGTGCTGGGCCCGATCGATCATCTCAGGAGTCATGTCCACTCCGATGACGCGTCCCTCTTCTCCCACCTGCCGGGCGGCCAGGAAACTGTCGAATCCCGCACCCGAACCCAGATCGAGCACCGTCTGGCCCTTCTCCAGTGAGGCCAGGGCCACTGGGTTTCCACAGCCCAAACCGAGGTTGGCTCCTTCGGGCACCTGTTCCAACTCCTGGCTGGTATAACCCATGGTCTGGCTTAAAGTATCGGCTCTGTCGGCATCACCCGCCAGTTCGTTTTTCGGAGAACAAGAAGGCCCACAGCAAGTACTGCCCGTTCTTGCAATTTCAGCATATCTCTTTCGTACCGCTGTGTGGATCTCATTGCTTTTCATCACAACACCTCCCGAACATTGAAGATCAGAAAATTTCCTTGATCAAGGGTCCCAGCATTCCCTTGACCATGTCGGCCAGATCATCCACCGGGATCAGGGAAATACAGCACACCCGGTCTCCCTTTTGCCAGGTCACCAGGGCCAATTTGTCTCCCGCTCCCAGTTTCAGCTTCTCTCGAATCTCCTTGGGCAAAACCATCTGGCCTCGATCATCCACCGTGACCACCGATTCCACCTTGCAGCAACCCGCCGCCGAGTCGGGCATCTTACGGGATTTCTTATAATTCTTATTTTTCTGATTTTTCTTATTCATCTGACTCTAATATAAGTCGGGTGGATAGGGTTGTCAAGTGGGGGAAGGAGACAGGAGACAGGAGACAGGAGACAGGAGGCAGGAGATGTAGGATGTTCGCCTATTCTTTAATGGGGTGCGATCTCCACAACCGTTATTTCGTCATGGCGGTGAATAAAAGCGAACAATCGCTGCATCCAACCATACTTGGCCAGCAGTAAGAGCCTGACCTCCTCCTTTTCCCGGGCTGAGACCAATCGAGCGGTCCCTTCCACCGTGGGTCCAACGACTTTCCCACCCATCGTGCAGGGAGCCAGTGTCACTCTGGAATTGTGGCGAAGGCGTTTCACTTTACCTGACTTCAACTGTGTCCACACGCAGAGCTTGTCATTTTTCTCCACAAACCAGACAGGTGTAGGGACGGGTTTTCCGCTCTTTCGAAAGGTGGTGAGGCTCAGGTACTTGTGACCCTCCATCACCGAAAAATCATGGGCTTGATCTTCAGACTCTTCCATAGACAACAGACCATAGACAACAGACCACAGACAACAGACCACAGACCGCAGACCGCAGACCGCAGACCGCAGACAAGATGATCACAAACCACAACGAACATCAAGAAGAAGACAGGAGTGGACAGAGAAAAAAGGGGACAGCCCGGGAGGGACCGTCCCCTTTTTTCTCTGTGCGCGCAAAGCGCGATTACTAGAAAACCAGCTTCAAGGCGATCTGGATCTGCCGCGAGCTGGTGGCGGTGCCGCCCCCCCCGTCGGGAGTGATGGCAAGCTCGGACAGGTTGGGAGGACCCGGAGCGGTCCACAGCCTGATACCCTGGGTGCGAAATCGGAAGTTAGCGCGGTTGAAGATGTTGAACATCTCCGCGCGAAACTGCAGGGTCACAGCTTCCGTGATATCCGTGTCCTTTATCAGAGAAAGATCCACAACGGCCACGCCCGGCCCGTCCACAGAGTTTCGAGGTGCCGTCCCCCAGAAGCCCGGCTGGGAAAGCGCGAAGGAACTCTCGTCAATGTACTTCTGGGGCTCACGGCCTCCGTCGAGAACCACAACGGGTGCAACCAGGTCGGGCCGGAGGCCGTGATCGCCGGTAACCCCCTGGTTGGCCCGGTCAAAGCTGACCCGCACATTGACAGGGCTGCCGGTGTTCAGGCTGATCAGTCCACCCAACTGCCAGCCGCTGATGATGTGCTTGGCGACTCCGCTGGCGCCGCCTCCGATTACCTTGCCGGTTCCAAAGGGAAGCTCGACGACAAAGTTGCCGGAGAAGACATTGCGAATGTCATAGGTGGCGCGGCCGCGGTCGGCTTTCCGGTCAAAGGGAATTTGTCCAAGGCCGTTAGAGCTTCCGGCGGCATCGGAATTGGCCGTGTTGGAGGCCTCATCCAGAGCCTTGGACCAGGTATACGAAAGCTGGAACTGGAAGCCCTTACTGAAGCGCTTGCGCAGGCCCAGGGCCAGAGCATTGTAGTTGGAATTTCCGTCCCAGTGGTACATCCGCACCTGGGTAAAGGCGCTGTTGCGCCGGACGTTAGACGGCCAGAAGTAGCGGCCGTTCACCACCGTTTCCTGAGCGATGTTGGCATCGTGCAGTCTGGACAGCTTGGTGCCTTTGGAGCCCTGATAGCTGGCGCTGAACACGGTGCCGCCGACAATCTCGTGCTGAATGGTCAGGTTGTACTGGCTGATGTAGCTCTGCTTCACGTCTCCATAGACAAAGGGCGAGTCCTTGATTCCCGCCAGACCGCGGGCGCGAATGGTCACCAGAGCATCGGGAAAATTGGGAGCAGGTGTATTGACCCGGGAAAAGAAAGGAAACTGGGTCTGCGGTCCCAACAACCGGGGGGAGTCGATGAGATCATAGAAGATCCCGCCTCCGGCACGAATCGAGGTCTTTCCGTCCCCAAAGGGATCCCAGGCAAAACCAATGCGGGGAGAAAAATTCCTCAAAGAAGGATTGTGCGGTAAAACCGGATTACCCAGCCGCAACACGGTCTCGCTGATGAACTGCAGGTCACCGACACGCCCACCTATCTCGGTGGGGTTCGTGAAGAACTCGTAGCGCAAGCCCAGATTCCAGGTGAAGTTGGGCTTCCATTTGAAATCGTCCTGGATAAAGAAGCCGAAAAAGGTCTCCCGATATCCGACTCTGCCCAAGGGTCCGCCTACGTTTACCTCAAAGCCCGGCGGCATTCCACCCTCAGGATCGATGCTCCCCAGCTTGGCCAGAAGGATCAGGGGAGCGCCCTGGATAAAGCGTGATAGGTTCCCCATAACCTCCAGGCCATGGCCAAAAACGGTATTCAGGGGATTGTACTGAAGACGGGTCACCTTGGCCCCGAACTTGAGGGAGTGGCTTCCCCGGGTGTAAGTCAGCTTGTCCTCATACTCGAACCGGTTCAAGACCAGGTCGATATGGGTCAACTCCGAGGGTCCCCAACCCTTAACTCCACCACCAACGCTGATGGATCCCCAGGTCCGGTCGGGCAAGGGGAGAAACTTCTGATCCTCCGTTACCGACATGATGGGGTTGGAGCCGGAGACGATATTGCTCCGGTTAAATCCGAAAGTGGCCTCATTGATCAGAACGGGGGAGATCACCTTTTGATACCCGATGGTCGCAATCTGAAAGCGGGTGGTGTTGAATTCTTCCCAACCCCGCCCTTCGGGACCGATTCCACTAAAGATAAACGGACTCTTGAGGGAGTCATCATAGTTGTATCGGAAGAACAACGAATCCGAATCGGTGAAGTGGTGATCCACCTTGAACATGAAAAAGTCTTCATTGATGTCTCGAGGATCGGAAAAGAGGTACTCCCCTGTCCCGTTGCCAAAATCCGTGCTGTTGGGCAGCGGATAATCGTCCAAATAGGGCAAAATCTCCGGACTAACCGGAAGGCTGAAGACAAACTGGCCGCTTACCAAATCGAAGATGCCGTTGGGGAAGACTCCGTTATGGGCATTGGCATCAGGCACCACGGCGCTTTGGGTAATCGTCTTGCGCTCCCGCAGGCCTTCGTAGCTGCCGAAGAAGAAGGTCTTGTCCGTGACAATGGGCCCGCCCAGGGTGAATCCAAACTGGTTTCGTATGAAATGGGGGTTCTTCCGGTCCAGGGGATTGTTGGGGTCCCGATCAAAGAAGTTGCGGGAATCCAGAGCGCTGTTGCGGTGAAACTCAAAGAAGGATCCGTGAACCTGGTTGGTTCCGGAGCGGGAAACCGCGTTGACCACACCGCCTGTGAAGAGACCGAACTCGGCACTGGCCGCCGAGGTAATGACGGAAAACTCTCGAACCGTGTCCACACCCAGGAGCACTCCGGCGGTGCCGCCCGGTGTGGTCCCCCACATGCTCCGCATGTCGGTTCCGTCAATAAGAAAAGCAGTCTGGGTGATGCGGGTTCCACCGATAGACAACTTGGCGCCCTCATTCCCAGGCTGGATGTCCTCGAAGTTCCGGGGAGGAATCACGCCCTCCTGAAGGGCCGCCAGCTGAGCAAAACTGCGGCCGTTCAGAGGCAAGTCGCGAATCTGCTGATCGTCCACCAGTCCGGCAACCGTAGAGGAGGTGGACTCCACTAAAGCAGCCTCGGCTTCTACGACCACCCGTTCGCTGATGGAACCGATCTGCAGCTGAACGTTCACAATGGCCTCACGTCCAACCGTCAACCGGATACCGGAACGGACCGCCGTCTGAAATCCCGTCAACGCCGCCTGAACCTCGTAGTTGCCCAGAGACAGGCTGGGTGCCGAATATCTGCCCTCGTCGTCGCTCACGACGCTTCGGGTCGCTCCCGTATCCACTTGGGTGACCTGAATCTCCACGCCGGGCAGCACACCTCCGGTTTCATCACTGACGGTTCCCGAGATAGTACCGGTTGTCACCTGGGCCCAGGCCAGACCGGAGACAAGAATCAACAGAAAGGTTACAACTATTGCTGTTCTCTTCATAAAACCTCCCTAAACACGGTTTCTACAGCCTACATCCTCGAGCACTCATTCCTGAGTAGCAACCGAGAAGCCCCTCAGCTTATGAAGACAACACCGCCTAACTTAGCATAAAGAGAATATCTTGTCTTGCTCGGGCACCGACAGACAGGGAGCGGCACAGAGGAACGCGCTTGGCGCGCTAGCCTCTCTTGCAATGCCGCTCGACAATGCGGAAAAAAGCGAACAGAGCCAGGATAGCCACCGTCCCTGCAAACCCGTGGGAGGCTGTTCCGGGTACGGTGCTTCCATCGCAGACGGCAAGGGGTCATCGAAAATAAAAGGGGGGACAGTCCACGGAGGAACTGTCCCCTTTTTTCTACCCTTTTTCCTACCTATGCGCGAAGTGCGCTTCGTGTATCTTTTAGAACATCAACTTCAAGGCGAGCTGGATCTGCCGGGAGGTTCCGGAAGTTTCGAAGATTCTTCCGCCTGCGGGATCAGGGGTCGCCTCACCCAGTCCAGGACCGGTCGCAGAGGTAAAGATCCGAGCTCCCTGAGTCTGAAATCGAAAGTTGGCCCGGTTGAAGATATTGAAGAACTCCGCTCGAAATTGCACTGACACTTGTTCACTCACCGACGTGTCCTTGCTCAGTGAAAAATCGAAAGTGGCCACGCCCGGTCCGTCCACCGCATTGCGTGCCAGATTTCCGATGAATCCTTCCTCCTGGATCGTGAAGGAACTGAAGTCAAAGTATTGATCCGGGTTCCTTCCATCATCCAGGACGGGACTGGGATCGGCCCCGGGGACCAGATCGGGTCTCCCGGAAAACTCTGTAGCAAATTGGCGAGCCCGATCAAAGTTCACTCGGACATTCACCGGGGCTCCGGTGGCCAGGCTGAGAACACCGGCAACCTGCCATCCTCCGATCAGTTTTGCCGCCGCACCCGATGCCCCAGCGCCCACTGCTTTGCCGGGGCCAAAGGGCAGTTCCCAGGTGAAGTTGGAGGAGTAGGAATGGCGAATATCGAAGGTGGAGCGCCCCCGGTCCGCTTTCCGGTCAAAGGGCACGTTGCTGACCCCATTGGAGGTTCCTGCCGCATCAGAATTGGCCGTGTTTGAGCCCTCATCGATCGACTTGCTGAAAGTGTAGGAGCTCTGGAACTGGAAACCTTTGCTGAAGCGTTTCTGAACTCCGAAACGGAAGGAGTTATAAAAGGAGTTGGCATCCCACAGATACTGGCGGAGTTCACCAAAAGCCGAATTGGGATGGGGCTGGACGCCACAAGAAACGCCCTGAGCGGGAATCGGTCCACAAGGCTGAAAATACCTCCCATTCACGATGGTGGGAGCAACCACATTGACGTCGTTGAATCGGCTCAGCTTGATTCCCCGCGAGCCTGAGTAGCCCAAAGTAAGGACGGTATCCGGAAAGAGCTCCTGCTGGAGGGTCAGGTTGTACTGGACGATGTAGGATTGATTGGGCGTTCCATAGGTGAATGCGGCCTTGGTAAAGGAATCAATCCCCCGTTGTTCGACCGAGTCCAGAAAATTGGGGAAGGCGGGGAAGAATTGGCTGACCTGGTTGAAAAAGGGAGGGTTGAACTGCGGCCCGATCAACCGTTCCGCCGTAATGAGGTCATAGAAAACCCCGCCCGAGGCTCGAATGGAAGTCTTACCGGTGCCAAAAGGGTCCCAGGCCAATCCCAACCGAGGAGCCCAATTCTTTAAAGACGGATTGCGGACCAATACCGGGTTTCCCACCCGAAACTCGGTCTGGGTTGGAGTGGACAGATCGGAGACCCTTCCACCCACCTCAGTGGGATTCTTGTAGAACTCATAGCGCAGCCCCGCGTTCAGGGTCAGGCGAGGAGTCCACTTGAATTCATCCTGGATGTAAAATCCGAAAATGCTCTCCCTTAATCCCTGCCGGATCTGAGGACCTCCCACGTTGCGAATAAAGCCAGGGGGAAGCTCACCCGACGGGTCCACCTCTCCCAGACTGGCAAAGATCAAGAGGGGCTGGGCCGAAGCCATAAAAGCGGCAACATTCGGGAAGAACACCAAACCGTGGCTAAAGACCCCCTGCTTCAGGTTGAACTGGAGGCGAGTGAACTTGAAGCCGAACTTAAAGGAATGACGTCCCCGGGTATAAACCATATTGTCTGACACCTCGAACCGGTTCAGCGGTGTATCCAGGTGGGTCAGAGGTGAGGGTCCCCAGCCTGCCGTGTCGTCAAAAAAGGTAATGGACCCATGAGTCCGATCGGGCAACGGAATAAATTTGGGCGTGTTGCTCACATCAACCAGCGGCTTTGAATCGGAGAGGACGTTGTTGCGATTAAAACCAAAACTCAGCTCGTTGAGCAGGCTCGGAGTGATAATTTTCTTCTCCTGGATGGTGAAGGTCTGAGAACGGGTCTCCGAGAACTCGTCAAAGCCCCGTCCCGTGGGGCCAATGGCGCTGAAAACGAAACCGCTTTTTTCTGAATCATCCAGAATGTAACGGACAAAAAGGGAATCGGAGTCGGAAATCTGGTGATCGACCTTGATACTGAAATAATCCTCATCGGTGGGGATGTTATCGGCAAAGACGAATTCACCCCGACTCCCGAATGTCCGCCCGTTGGGCAGGGGATAAAAATCGAGGAAGGGCTGAGCCACAGGACTGGCGCCCACTCGGGAAGCGGCGTCCGGAACCAGCTCTCTCAATGTGGTATTCAGTCGGTCGCGCAGCCCCTCATAGCTTCCAAAAAAGAAGGTTTGATCCTCTATGATGGGACCGCCGAAGGTAAATCCGAACTGATTGCGCTTGAAAGGGGGGTTGTCTTCCGGATCAAAAAAGTTGCGGGCATCCAGGGCGCTGTTGCGGTGAAACTCGAAGAGAGAACCGTGAAATTGGTTGGCTCCGGAACGGGAAACAGCATTGACCACACCACCGCTAAAGAGTCCATACTCGGCACTGGCTCCCCCTGTGACCACGATGAATTCTCTTACCGTGTCCACTCCCAAAAGCACCCCGGCCACGCTGCCCGGTGTGGCGTTGAAATGATTGCGGATGTCGGTGCCATCCATCAAAAAGGCGGTCTGGGTAATGCGGGTTCCGGCAATAGAGATTTTGGCCCCCTCGTTCCCCGGTTGAATGTTCTCAAAGTTTCCCGGTGCCACAACACCCTCCTGAAGGGCGGCCAACTGGGCAAAGCCGCGGCCATTGAGAGGAAGATCGCGAATCTTCTTATCGTCCACCAAACCGGTCACGGTGGTGGTGGTTAATTCGACCAGGGGAGCTTCTCCAGTGACAACGACTCGCTCAGAGATCGATCCAATGCTCAACTGGATATCGACGATGGCTTCGCGTCCCACCGTCAACTTGATGCCACTGCGAACACCGGTTTGAAATCCGGTGAGCCCTGCCTGGACCTCGTAATTACCCAGGCTCAAGCTGGAAGCACGGTATCTGCCTTCATCACCGGTTACGACAACCCGGTTAATGCCGGTATCGGTGTTGGTCACCGTGACGGCAACACCGGGCAGCACGCCTCCGGTTTCATCACTGACGGTTCCGGAGATGTTACCGGTCGTCACCTGGGCCCAGATCGGGCCGGAAAAAAGAATCAATAGACAAGTTAAAGTTGTTGCTGTTCTCTTCATGAAACCTCCCATAAAACTCCGCTCGTAAACCTTCGTTCTCAAGCACTCATTCCTGAGCAGCAGATTGAGAACCCCTCAGATACAAATTTGCTCGTTGCGGAAGTTAACACAGGAAGGATCAACTACTCTGTTCGGTAACCGACAGACAGTGGGAGGCGCCAAAAACGCACTCGGCGCTAGCCTCTTTTGAAATGCCGCTCGACGATGCGGGAAGAGGCGAACAGGGCCAGGGTGGCCACCGTCCCTGCATACCCCTGGGAGGCTGTTCTGGGTACGGTGCTTCCATCGCAGACAAAGAGTCCGTCAATGTCATGGGATTCAAAATAGGGATCCACCACCGAGTTCCTGGGATCTGCTCCTACGATGCAGGAACCGACATAGGTGGCCAGGTGACGGACTCGCAGCGGGCGATCCATTCCCCGGATTTCTCGAGCTCCCATCTTCTTTAACATTTCATAGATCAGCTCGCGCCCCTGCTCCAGAGATTTGATAATGGAGGGATCGTTTCCAGGATAAATCTGCTCGCCCCATTCATTGATCCACCCACGGATGGTGCGGGGCCGTACCAGCTCGATGCTGGAACGGGTTTGACTGGCCATTGCCCTACGGGCTCTGGTCATCTTGCCGGGATCTGCGAATTGTCGCATGAACTCCTTGTGCTGGCGGCCAAAATCGGGACCCTCGGCAGCCATAGCCACCTGATGGGGATAGGGAATTCGGTGGGCGCGGATGTTGAAGGTCACGCGCTCGTAGCGATGGTCGGAGTTCTGATCGTGAAAGACATAGTAAGCCTGCTCATGACGAAACTCTCCGTCACTGACGGGCTCGTCGAAAATACCGATGGGACCCGGGACCTGGGGGCGGTTATCGGTGTTCCGGCCTACGTTTCGATTCTCCACCACCAGCTCACCGCCCACCAGTTCTTTAGGTCCGTAGCCCGAGCGGTACAAGAGGGGTGGAGTACCATAATTGCCGCAGGACACGAGAACACGCGGAACCTCCAGCGTATGGCGAACACCGTTTTGGGTGTATTCGATTCCTTTGACCTGAACCTGGGAACCCTTTTTTTCAAAGAGTATTCTTTCCACTCTGGTGTCGGGAATCATCTGGACCCCACGATCCTCGGCGATGGGCAGATAGGCCATAAAACTTCCCTGGCGAGCATCGTACCTGCACATGTTGGGCCCGTCGCAATAGCCGGAAAGAAGACAGTTCCTCTTGGCAATGGTGGCATCTACGGGGGAATAGCCCATCGATTGAGCGGCGTCTCGAAACAGATGGTCCGCTCGAGTCTTCAGGGCCTCCGGCTTGGCGTGGATGTTGAAGTCGCGGGTAATCTGCTCGGCGAAAGGCTGCAGGGTTTGAGCATCTAAATCGGCACCCGTTTCCTCCGCCCACACCTGGAAGTCCACCGGATAAGGAACGCGGGTAATGGCCGTATAATGAAGAGTACCCCCACCAAAGATAGCCGCCGTCCCCTGGATGAAGGATTCTTCACCCGGTTTCAAAGGGATCTTTCGCTTGCCTCCCCTTTTCAGGCCGGTTCGAAAGACATAGCGGTTGCGAAATTCAAGGGAGATGTTGGTAAACATCTGCCGTCGCTCGGGAGCACCATATCCGGGGTCGGGCTTTCCCTTGAAATAGGGACCTCGATCAAAAAGAGCAATTTTCAGCGGTTCGCCTGTGGTCGGATTGACACCCTTTTGGGCAATGTTGCCCGCTAGTGTACAGCCGGCTTGCCCGGCTCCCACAATGGCAAGATCGTAGGGTTCTTCAGGCATCTGATGGTACCTCCCGTTATGCGCCCTAAACTCCCCCGGTGAGCTTCCCCATGCTATGACTTTCAGTGCAAAGAAGCAACCGCGCGAAGCGCTTCGCGTTGACCTCTTTTGTTGGCCAGTATACAATTTGGGAAGAATATCAAGTTGGTCTTCTATTTTGTCTTATAATGTTAGAAATGGGTGACATGAGAGGACATCGACTGCTCTTTAGTTGGGTACTTTGCGTCCTGCTGGTTGCTTTCTCCTCCTTGGCTTTCTCAAAGGAATTTGACAGCCTCGAGATTGGAACGGCGCCTCCGGACTTTACGCTTAAGGATTTAGCTGAAAAGGAGTACACCTTAAGCGACCTCCAAGGGGAGATTGTGGTCCTCCAATTCGGCAGCTCCACCACACTACCCTACGTCGAGCAGATGAAACCCTTGCTCGGGTTAGTTAAGAAGTACAGACGAAAGGTTACTTTTCTCACCGTTTATACGGTGGAGCAGGACTTCGGCTGGCAAGCGGACAATTACTTTTCAAAATATGAGAGAGCCAAGGGGTTGCGTTTTCAGGTCGGCGTCCAGAGCGGCCAAAGAATGACGATGAAGGTTCTGGTGGATGATATGGACGAGACCGTCTACAAAGTCTACGGTTCTGTTCCCGCCGGCGTTTTCATTTTGGACAAAAATGGAGCCCTGGCCTTCAAAGCCAGGAAATTCAATGTAGCGGATTTAGAAAAGGCTTTAGAGAAAATGATGTGAACAGGTTCACATCGAAGTGGCGAACTTATTTTTTGAGGAAGGAAGGTTATGAATAGGATGAAAGATTATAAGATCCCTTTTACTCTGCTCGGTACCCTGTCGCTGATGATCTTTTTCTCTCTACCCGCGTTCTCTTACACCAGGGCGGAGCTTTTGAAGTACAAGGAAAACGTTCTGATGGCTCCAGACTTCACACTCCAGTCTCTGAAGGGGGAGACCTACACCCTGAGTGACTATAAAGGGAAAAAGGTCGTCGTGCTCGAAACGGGAAGTTCCACCTGACCGCCCTATCTGGCGCAGGTTGCGGCCACACAAAAGCTAGTGAAGAAATGGGAAGGGTCCGGTATGCCCGTCAAGTTCTTCCACCTCTACAACCGGGAAGCTCACCTGGAATGGAAGGCCAAGAGTACTGAGGAGAGGATTCAGAGAGCACGCTACAGCCAGCAGCTCAGTAAGATTCTGACCGGCCAGGAACAGGTGATCACCACATTAGTGGATGAAGTGAGACCCGAGAAGCCGGGAAGCTCCCTGGTCAACGAAGCTTACGGCAACACCTCAAACGGGGTGGCCATCATCGACATGGATGGGAAAATCATCCACTTTGCCTTCTGGTATCGCTTCGGTGAGGTCGATGAGATCTTAACCGAACTTGGGAAGAAGCAGGGCTGGCTGACCAGCGATTTAGCGGAAGGTGAGGCGGTGGCCGCAAAGTAAACCCGGGAGTGAAGCGGCCGAGCAAATCAAAAGATGCGGAAACATTCTTCAGCTTGTTCAGGAATCGCGGTGATTCTGCTTTCGTTTTCCCTGTGCCTGGGTCCAGCCCTGGGCGAGGGCCTGGAGAAAGCTCCAGGATTCTCCCTCAAAAACATCGCCGAACTTGAGGGCAACGCCGTCACCCTGTCCAGCCTGGAGGGCAAAGTGGTCCTCTTGAACGTCTTTACGACAACCTGCGATATCTGTCGAGCAGAGTTTCCAAACCTGATTGCGGTCAACGAGAAGTACAGCGAGCGCGAGGATGTCCAGGTGGTAGGGATCGCCATAGATCCCATGGTCGAGGTCGTTGAGTCGCTGGTCCGGGCAGCGGGAATCAATTACACCGTCCTGATGGGAGAACTGGAGACGCTTGTGAGTTGGGATGTCAAGGCCTTTCCCACCTCCTTCCTCATCAACAAGAGAGGCCAAATCTCTCAGCAATACGTAGGTCTTCGCGATAAGTCCGTTTTTTTAAGCGACATCGAGGAGCTCGTCGGGCAGAAATAGGGCAGAGGTAAACACCCCATCGATCAAAGGGAGCTATCCTTGACACTCCCCTCCGGGCTGGCCCGTGGGCTAAAGCCCACGGCTCTGACTCGGATCGTTGCGATACAAACGGTTCGGGCGAACTGCCGGCGGGCGCTTGGCAAGACCTGCCCTTCCGACCATCCAAAGTCAGACGCGAATTTCCGTTGAGTCTTGAGAGGGAGAAGGGTTCATGAAGAAGTTACTTGGATGCCTGGCGGTCTTTGTAGCTTTACTGTTTTTCACTGTTGGGGGCTCCAGAGTTGCCGCTGAGAACGGGCAATTCTTTACCTACAAACCCCAATCCCAACCCTTAAGATACGATCTGTCCATTACCACCCGTTCCCAGGCCGTCGCTCTCTTTCTGGAAGGACCCTGGGAAGAACAGGAAGACATCATCCACCTCACTCAAACGGTGGAAGGAGCCGGTGACGGACTCCTGGATATTGCCCTGACCGTCGATGAACTGAATAAGGGGAAAGAAGTACCACAAAGCAGTGAGTTTCATTTAACTCCCCGGGGAGGCTCGTCTTATAGGAGAAAAGACATCATCGGCAACAGCGGGCATACTCTGATCAATCTTGTGGGTGAGGTCAAGGAGGTGAGGGCGATCCCTCACTTCGGTTCCGTCTACTTCCATCCGGAAAGCCTGAGCGGTCCACCGATGGACATCTACCCTGTCATGAGCATGCTTTATCCTCAGTTCCCAATGAGGCTGCTCCAGGAGGGAGATCGTTGGACGGTGCAAAATGAAATTCCAATAGAGTCCGCCCAGGTCCTCCCCATTCGGGGTCTTGGGACACTCAAGCATGAGCTGAATATGACGGTGAAGAGCGATCTCGAGTACACACTGGCGGGTTTTGTTCAGAGGGGGAACTATGAGACAGCTCACATCAGATTTAACGGGACTTTCAGCATGGATGGGGAGATGATTACTCAAGCCGGAGGGGATTATATCGAAGGGGGCGGCAGAAGCTCCGGGGAACTCTATTTTGCCCCTGATGAGGGTCTGCTGGTAGAAGTCTTCGTCCAAAATGAGATCAACGAGCAGAAGTCACAGGATGGTCACGTCGTCCACTGGTTCAACCCTGAAGTGAGTATGGCGATGATTTCCGGACAACGCACTCCTGCCATAACCTGGCTGACGGATCAAAATGTTCATTTTGTGTTGGCCCAAACGGATTCAAAGAAAGAAGGTGACAAGAGATGATCGGCAAAAGAAGAACGCTCACAACCCTTTTTTCACTTCTCGCTCTCACGGTTCTCTCGAGTGGCTTCCTCCTGGGAGCCGAGCTTTTCTCCTACAAACCTTATGGCGGGACTCTCCACTATGACTTGACCATTCAGACCCATGCTCTGATAGAGACAGGATTACCCGGGCAATACGGAAAGATCGTGCGAGACCACGAGGACATCATGAAGCTCAACCAAAGGGTCGAGGAAACTGCGGAAGGTCTTTTGGACATCGCCACGACCATTGATCAGATCAACCCCGTGCCGCCTACTAGTGGCCCTGGCGCACCGGGTTCAGTCTATACGAGGGAAGCTATCTTGGGGAATACCCAGCACATCATGATCAATCGGTTGGGAAAAGTGGAGGAAGCTAACGTCCTTCCTCACGTCGCCTCACCGGGCTTCTGGGCCAATGGGAACGA
>CBDUTA010000050.1:0-14427 GCA_965369785.1 uncultured bacterium | reverse complement strand
CCTGATACCAGTCTTGAGGAAAGTTAGCCCCACCGCCTAGTCGCGAACCCCACTCCGAGCCTCAGCAGGAGCCTTTCTGGCTATTTCCGTTGCCTTAAAGGTCCCTCAGGTGTACAATCTGGAAAAGCCTTTAATTCATCCAACTTGGGAGGGCTGCCATGCCCAACAAGACGATTAGCGATGCCAACGCGCATCAACTCGTTTCTTTTGTCATCCTGCTGGCCATGTCCCCTGTGCTGCTGGTCCTTGTCGTAGTTTCTACAACCTACTTCCTCAGTGTTCTTCTTGCCATAAGTGGAATCCTGGAATAGACAGCTCTGCAAAGCTAGGGACGCAGGTGGAGCATGATTCCTTGGCGAGTTAAGCAGCGTCAGCAGCCTTCTGCCACTTCCTCCGCTCATCCACCACCAGGGCCATGCCATTCTCGAACCGCACAACAGCCGTGGGCGGGACCGGATCGCCCTGGACGACATCCAGATGGAAACCATCGTGCAGCGAGAGCACCTTGCCACGCATGCCTGGGGTGACAACAGCGGACTGACCTTCCAGTTCAACGGCTTTATCGCGCCAAATAATCCAGTCGCCGACTTCGAGGTTGAGGGTTTCTTTTCGCCAGGGGGCCATACCTAATTATCTCATGAGGTGCCGGGGCTTGCCTTCCTTGCCCTCCAGAGCACAACATTTACCCCCGACAGACACACCGAGGAGGGCAAAGAGCATTCACACTTCAAACCTTCTCCGCAAAGCGGAGGTAGGAGATGAAAGCATGAACAACCTGATGGGTTATCGACATAGCTCACCAGTGAGACTCCCTCAGTAGAAACAGGGCGTGCACCTGCGAGTCTCCCCCTGCATGGACATCGAGAAAGCAGAATTCCTATCTCTTCCAATTTGTCTTCAGGAGAGTCCAGGTTCAAGCACTTCTGGAAAATCCTCACCACACCCTTTTCAGACCAGAATATTATTCCTCAAGTATAGGATAATAAAGATCTTCGACGTTGCGGTGACTGCCGTTACAACCTCTGACCAGCGATTGCATGTAAAGTCTTTACAACATCATCACTTTCCTAACGGAAAAGGGGGAATCATGAGAGAATTGCTTTATACACACTGCTCCTGGTGTTTAAGATCAATGGAAGGTATCCAAGAACACGAGGCTTTCGCACTGGCCAAGCCTTTTTCAGACCAGCTCAAGTCAAGGGCAAGAAGATCTTCGACCAACTTTTCGATTCCATTGGCCGGGAAGGAGATTGCTACACTTGTCCTGGGTTCGGGAGACGAGGCAATTGCTCAATGGTTACTGTGCCGCCAGGAATGTTCCGATGCTCTAGCCAACGCTTTGGAAGAGGAATTCAGGCTGAACCCTACTTCCCACTTTGTAGAACCCGGATCAACCCTGGATATGAGCATGCGTCATCCTCTTACTTTGAGCATAGATACTGCCTTAGTTGATCTGATCAAGACCAAGGCAGTCCGTGAAAAGCGCAATCTCACGGATATTACTGAAGAACTTTACCGCCAATACTTAACGCAGAGATACCTCCCCGACCTGGCTAGTGATCTGCTACAGGATTAATCTCCTGGCTGTTCCAGTAAATCGCCCGCACAAGAGCGGACTCGACCTGGAGGTGGGCGCCGAGACGGTTTTGCTTCGGTGAATCGGCCAGCCGACAGGCGCCCACCGCAACATACTGTAGGAGGCCGGGGTCACCCGCCTTATGGGTCGCACACAGGCCTTGCAGCATGCCGGATGATTGGGTCACTGCAGTAAAAATGCATGCATAATCCGGACTAGAGGAAAGGAAGAAATCAGGCTCGTTTCACGTCAAAGAGGACGGCAAATCCCCAATTTGTCTCAGCTAAGGAATCGATTCTCAGAACCCTTCCCGTTGCGTTTATGAGGAGTTCCGGTTCCTTACCGTCAGGGGGCCACTGGAGCATCAGCTTCACTCGATCATCGATGGCAGGACAGGTCTCTGATATGAAATACCCACCGGCGGCACTAATGTCTTTGGTTTTGACCGTTTTCTCCACCTCTTTCCCCTGAATCTCAAAAGTGACCGTCCCCGTTAAGGGTAAACCCAGCCGGGCGACGGATCGTCTCTCAATTTCTGGCAACCTCGAGAAAAGGATGGGACGGTTAACGGACTTCATGCTACGACGGATCAAATTCTTCGCCTCCTATTTAGCTCACCACTATCATGGATGACCGATACAATCGGATCAGTGACAACTATCACTACATCAGGCCCTACCTGAGCCCTGACTTCGCATCCACTTAAATGGTCAGTTTGCAGGGAGATGGGGCAGCCCGACTAGGGGCTGGTTCCGGCAGGCTCCCGGTCGGTAAGATCGCGAGAAATGCCCTCAGTAGCGATCCAGTTGCCCACCTCATCATAAATGGGCACATGAACGCCTTCACACCTAATGACTCTGCCATCTTTACGAATCAAGCGGTGAATCACATTTCCGCCATAAGGATTTTGGAGGGTTGACTTCAGTCTAGTCCGATCCTCAGGATGGATCATCTTCACGACCAACTCGGGATCGGCATAGAACTCCTCGGGGGTGTAGCCAAGAATGTCTCTGACTACCGGGTTGATGTAATCACAGCCCTGGGGGGATTGCGCCGGTAGCGATAGATCAGGACGTTGGCCCTTTCAATGAGCTCGCGAAAGTGGATCTCCGGCGGTTGCAGTTCCTTCTCGACAGGCTCGTGACGAGCCCCGTTCTCGTCCAGTTCCTCCTTCATCAATTCGACGGTTACTTTGTCAATCGCTTCCTCGACATATCGCTCCGTGAGTACATTTCGTCGCCGGACTTTTCCGATAGCATACCGAAAGAGGGTGGTGTGAGAGGGACCCTCCTGCCCCATCACTCGATGAAATTCGCGGCACATTCTTTCCCAACTCCAAGAAGTCCTCTTCTTGAAGCGGAGCAATCTCTTGGGAAGTGTTTCCTGTTCTTGGCACGCTCTTCTTTACTTTCCTTTCAACAACGTACGGATGCGGTTCCCGCCCACATTGAGGGGTATGGTTCGGGTCAAACCCACGAGAACCGCATCCTTAACCTATGATGTGGGTCGGGGGGCTGTAAACTGGCAACATTGACAGTCCCTGCGAATAAAAATGGGCCGCTGGAGGATGGAACTGGAACTCCTGTTATCTTGAGCAGACGACTAGCTCAGTGACTCATGGAAGAGGCTGAGGAAGCCCTTCTTGGCGAGGATGTTTTTCGGGAGCTTCCAAAGGACTGCGCTCCTTTCCCACGGCTCAATCACTTGAACAGGCTGAGATACTCCTGAAGGCCTTCCTTTTCCAGACGATCCTTGGGGATAAAGCGAAGAGCCGCCGAGTTGATGCAGTACCTGAGGCCGGTCGGTGCCGGGCCGTCTGTAAAGAGATGTCCCAGATGGGAATCGGCAAGTTCGCTGCGCACCTCGGTTCGAACCACAAAGAAGCTGCGGTCTTTTCTTTCCACGATACTCTCCAGATTCAGGGGCTTTGTGAAACTGGGCCAGCCGGTACCGGACACGAACTTGTCCGCAGAGCTAAAGAGAGGTTCTCCGCTAACTACATCGACATAGATTCCCTCGGTCTTATTGTCCCAATACTGATTACGAAAAGGAGGTTCGGTAGCATCCTCCTGGGTAACCTGGTATTGAAGCTGGGTCAGTCGGGACCGCAAAGTACCCCCATCAGGTTTTCTGTATTCCATTTCTGATTTCGAACGGGTTTCAAGAACCTGGAAATCCTTATTGTCTTTCCAGACCTTTTCCAGAAACTGGTCGCGCCCGGAGTTGTATCGGTACAAGCGGTACCTGATCGAATGATTCTTGTAGTAGTCCTGATGGTCCTCTTCGGCCCTGTAAAACTCCTTGAGGGGTCTGATTTCGGTCACTATGGGCCGATCGAAGATGGCGGATGAGGCAAGCGCCTGCATGGACTCTTCTGCGATCTGTCTCTGGCTCTCATCATGAAAGAAAATGGCGGTTCGATACTGGCGACCACGATCCACAAACTGCCCCTTATCATCGGTAGGATCCACATGCTTCCAAAACACATCAAGGATCTGGGCATAGCTGATCTGCCTGGGATCGAACATCACCTGAACCGCTTCCACATGGCCAGTACTCCCTGAAGAAACCTGCCGGTAGGTCGGATTCCGCTCCTCCCCGCCTGCATACCCGGAAATCGCCTCGGTAACTCCAGCCACCTTCTCGAAATCTGCCTCCACACACCAAAAGCAGCCGCCTGCCAAGGTGGCCATGGCTTTGTCTTTCGGAGCCGTTCCTTCGGCCTCGGTCGAGGTAGGCGATGTCGACCGATTCTGGGCAAAAAGGCCGACCAGCAGAAGGGGTGCAACGATAAAAAGAACATACTTCATGCGGGTGGGCTCCTTTAAAGGGTTTGATCGGTTGTCTGTGAAGAAGGCCGCGAGTCATTCCTCCATTCATCTAGATGTCTGAGCGGCCAGGAAGTTTCCTGAAAATCGAGAAAAGGAACAGGTGTGTTTAGGCGACTTCCCAAATAGAACGGTGAATAGAAGAGATCTGAATAGAAGGCCTTTGAATCGTCACAATTTCATCGAGTCGTGCAAAAAACACGTCCACGACACGCGGGTCAAATTGTGTACCCCGTCCTTCTCTTAAAATCCCGTAGGCTTCCTGGGTAGAGAAAGCTTCCCTGTAGGGCCGCTGGGTGGTCACGGCATCAAAGACATCGGCCACCGCACAGATCCGTCCCAAAAGTGGGATATCTTCGCCCTCCAGTCCCTTGGGGTATCCGCTCCCGTCCCATCTCTCGTGGTGGGATAAGGCGATCGTCCGGCCTGCCTGAATGAGTTCTGAGGGAGAGCCGCTGAGCATGTGCCCCCCCATGGTGGTATGTTGCTTCATGATATTCCACTCATGAACATCGAGCTTAGCCGGTTTGAGAAGAATAGCATCGGGGATACCGATCTTACCCACATCATGCATCTGGCTGCCGTGAAGGACGATCTCCACTTCTGTGGGAGATAGGCAAAGGCCGCCAGCCAGAATGGCGCTATAGCGACTCATGCGCTTGACGTGTAACGCCGTGTCCTTATCCTTATAGGCGGCCACGATCGCCAGCCGCTCAACGGTATCCAGAAAGGCCTGTTCGGTACGCCCCTTGGCCTCAACCAGATCCTCGAATAACTGTCTGTTGGTGAGGGTCACTGCAGCCTGAGAAGCCAAGGAAGCAATGGAGTCCACACTTCGCGGATCGAAAGAGATCACCTGGTTGTTTTTCGGATCTCTCGCATTGAGGAGCTGCAAAACGCCGATCACGTCATCCTCATGACTTTTCATAGGAATCACCAGCATGGATTGAGAACGATACCCTGTACGATCATCGTATATTCTTGCACCGGTGAAATCGAAACCCTCCGCCTCGTAGAGGTCGGGGACATTGACGATCCTCTCCGTTAGTGCGACGTAGGAGGAGACATTGGCATGGTTCGGTTCCCCGGTATTGAAAAGAGGCACAGGGGGTAAAGTGATTTCCACTCCAGTGGTTCCGCCCATCCTCATTTTCATGGTGTCATTGTGTAAAATCTCAAATCGAAGCTGCATCTTCTCCTTGTCGATGAGGTAGAGTGTGCCGCCATCGGCACCCGTAAGACTTCTGGCCGCATCCACAATAATTTCAAGCAGTTTGTTGATGTCTTTTTCCGTAGACAGGGCGATACCAATTTGTGCCAGCTCTTTGAAGTGATTCGAGTTCATTATGGCTTCCTGATTACGGCTTCCTTCCCTATTATAGCTTTTTCAGGATGTCCGCTTTGCTTTTCCACTTTTGGTGACGGTGATCACACATTTTGAAATTGCTCGAGGTAACCGCTGAGCCGCAAACGGAGGTTCTCCGGGGCAAATCCCCCACCTCGATGTCCTGACATAGCCGGGAATATGCATAGGTTTTCGTGACGAAGTGCCGCAGACGCCGCGATGAGTGCGTTGCGCCACGTGTGAGGGGCACCCGCTTGCGGGTCGGAGCCCCGCAGGCGTACTCGTGCAGTACGCCGAGGAGCCCAAGGAAGGGGGTTACCCGCTTGCGGGTCGCGCAGTCGGTGCGCAGCGCACGCTGGATGATTGCCGGCACTGCAGTAGAAAATTTATGCATAATCCCGGTTAATTGCCTTTGCTCCTCTTAGGTTCTAGCATCTACGGCAAAACAGCCATGCTTTATCGGATTCGTGCGAAAATCATCGAAGAGAAAACGGCTGAATTCCTGGAAAAGCTGATGGATGGTTCCATAGAACAGCAAAGACCTGATGGTCAGGAGATTGTGGCCTCGATGAAACGGGCCAAGATCACTTCCCCAGGTGTGTTGGAGTGGTCTGAAACCTGCTACTGCCCTACTCCTCTGGCCCATGAGCGAGAAACGGTCTACGACCGTTTCCTCTCAGAGATTCAAACTGAGGAAATCTCTTCAGAAGCGGAAATCAGAGGGCAGTCCTTCTGGGACTACCTGGTTGGTTCCCAACAACAAGCCGGGTAAAAAAAGCATCCCACTATCGTCTTCACAGGTGGAAAACAAAAAAAATAGAGACACAACCCATTATTTATCAATAATTTAGTTCGATTAACCCGGGGGCAATGAAAAAAATTCCGACTTGTGATAGTGATCACAGTTTTCCTGTTCCCTGGATACGTATACTGACCTCGATCGGTTTGTTACCTCCCTCAGGGCCTGTCGGTTGAGTGCCTCAACCTTCAGGCCCCTACCTTTTAAAGCCCGGATTCTTCATAGGCTGTCGTCGCAAAGCGGCGGAAGCGCCGGCGGAACAAAGCGTCGCTCAGATGAAGGCAGCGTTAAATCAGTAGAACATTTGTCCCTATTCCGGGCTAAAACCCTTTCTTGGACTGATTGTCAGAGTCAAGACCCTTCTGTTACATCGTTTAATTCGACTGTTCTTTAACTTGCCTCGAGTCCCGTTTTCGGATTGTTTTCCTAGCCCTGGGAAGATCCTGACGGCCGCATAAATTCAGTCTTTACAGCCACTTTCCCTCTCTTGAGTTGGAGTAATAGAGGGGGACATGAAGGATGGTCCTCAAGATTAGGAGTTGTACTATGGCCCTGACTCGTGATACCAAAGGGCATGTCTTGATCCTAATTTAGCTGAGCGAAGACAATTGTTCACTGTCAGGCACGCCATTGACAGTGACGCTTGCACTCAAAACAATGTTCTTCAGCTGAGGGAGCGTAGTGAGAAGCGAAAAGGGATTTTCGGTGATGGAACTGCTGATCAGTGTGGCAGTGATCAGTGTGATTTCAGCTTTGATGGTTCCCACTTTTTTGCAATCAAGGATAGTCGCCAATGAAGCTCTGGCGATCAGAGCTGTGGGCAATGTGGTCGCCTCTCAAATTTCCTATTCTATGACCATGGGCTCGGGAAGCTACACCACGGATCTCAAGGCGTTACAGAAGGCTGGGCTGAATCAGGATCTGGTGGGATCAGGAATATCTGGGGGTTATACCTTTGAAATCTCCAGGAGCCACTCGGAGTTCAACGTTCAGGCTCGGCCTCTCGTCTTTGGTTCGACGGGCACTCGCAGTTTCTACAGTGATCAAACCGGCATTATCCGCTATACGGAGACCGACGGGATGGCGACTTCAAGCAGCCTACCTCTGAATCAAGACGGCAGGACGGATTGAGGTCGCTCGCGAACTTACTGCTTTTCCCCTCTTCTTAGGAACTCGGTCAATTTGGGTTCCAGTATCCTTGAAAAAAGTCTGGGAAGTGAGATATCCACGACACTGGGCCAATTGGATTTCACCAACCCAAGTCGCTCGATACTCCTTGCATTCCCTTTCTCAAGTGAAATGTCCTTGACCACGGTGAGCCATAGAAGAGGTGCGCTTTGGACATAATCGGCGGGACGCTGTTGAAAAAGCCTCTCGATCAGCGCCAGGGTGGTAACCATTTCCTTGAGGGAGATCTTGAGGTCCGATACGGTAAGCTCCAGGATCTGAGCCGTCTCTCCATCAATGTCGGCCCGATCATCGAAGCTCTCCGGGGTGAGCCCCTCTAACGAATTCAAATAGGTTTGTGTTACCTCTTTCAAATAACCAGCGATTCTTATTTCGTCCTCCGGAGAACACGGCCCCCAGCCATCGGTCAGGATGAAAAGTGGGGACCGACTTTTCTCTTGAGTGATCTGCGGAACCGCTCCTGCCAACCCGACAAAGACGGCAATCAACCAGCCACCATAGAGGGGCCACAAAAGCAACTTTCTTCTCGTCATTTTCTACCATTCTACTTGATTCGCTCCTTCCTCCTCAACCGGTCGAACCGGCACCTCTTCAGTAAGGTCGTCATACTGATGGAGCCGGTCACGAAGTGTTTTTTTGACTTCGGTGACAGTCATCACCGTAGAATCACCTCGCTGCCGATAGGATGATTACAAGACAAATCCCCTCAACCGTTCGGCTAATTGTTAGCGGAAATTCACAAGGGAAAAAACGAAGAGATGAACTGGAATTCGTCCTGTTGGAGGCAAAGTCAATGAGTAACCAGAACGCTAATGGGCTCGAAATCGGACTAGCGGTATCTATTCAAGGAAGCTCACAGGAGGAGTTCGCAGCTTCTGTTGCAACCAAGGTTTCCGATGAAATCGGGCTGGAACTTTCCAGACCTTGCCTAGAGCTTCCCTTCCAAACAGGAGAGCGAGTTCGAATCAAATACTGGAATGAAAAAGCAATAGTCTACTGTTGGGAAGCGGACATTATCCAGATCGCCGGGGCCGGACATCAACATTTGGCCATCGCGATGCGCGGTAGTGGAATCACCATTCAGCGAAGGCGATTCCATCGGGTGGAATACGCTATGCCTTTCTCATTCAGAGTGATCGATGCTGCGGAGGCCGGCTTGATTGGGAAGAAATTTGCAAACGCCAAGACCCAAGACATCAGTGTGGCCGGCTTGAGATTCAGTACCGTTCTCGGGCTGAATGCGGGGGATAAACTGGAGATGAACTTTCGCTTGCTGGCCTCACAATCCGTAAAAGCGGTCGGATGGGTGGTTCGCACAGAAAGCGCACAAAACAATGGACTACCGATCAATTCGGTTGCCTTGCAGTTCCTCCAGTTGCACGAAGAGGATCAGATTCAGCTACTGGAGTTCTTAGCCCAAGCCTGTGGAAAGGCGACCCGTAAATCCGCTCAAAGAGTCGGTTCACAACACCCTCAACCCACTGTGTATCAGCCTATCGGAACCTAAACCGGGTTGATACATGAATTTTCTGCTGCAGTGCCACCTGAAGCACTTCGTCACGAAAACCTATGCATAATCCCGGCTAAGACCTTTTTGGGCAACTGCTGCCGTCGATCCTCCCAACAGTGACAATCGACCTGCCGGCTGATAATATTCGCCAGCGGGCTATGTCCAGTGCATCCAGTCTTCCTTTAATCCAAAGAGCCCTCAAGCAGGGCGACCGGCTCGCCATCATCGATAGAGCGGGGCGATACCGCTACACCGATTTACTCACTGCTGCCGACCGGATCACGGGGTGCTTACTCAGCGGCCAGCCTGATCTGGTGGAGACTCGGGTTGCCTTCATGGTTCCCCCGAGCATTGAGTATGCGGCTGTGCAGTGGGGAATATGGCAGGCAGGCGGAGTAGCGGTTCCCCTGTGTCCTTCTCATCCACTGCCGGAAATCGAGTACATCATTCGGGATACGAAAGCAGAGATAGTGGTCAGCCATCCCGACTTCGAATCCCCGTTGCGCTCGATTGGCCGCGGCCTGAAGGTCCGATTCCTCTTGACCTCAGAGGCGACAAAGGCCCCGAAATGCCCTGTTCCCGAGATCACGCTGGATCGGCGGGCCATGATTCTTTACACCAGCGGCACAACAAGTAAACCCAAGGGAGTGGTCACAACCCACCGCAATATCCTGGCCCAGATCACCTCTCTGATCGATGCCTGGGAGTGGACAGCCGACGATCGCGTGCTCCAGGTCCTACCCCTCCATCATACCCACGGCATCGTGAACGTACTTCTGTGCGCGCTATGGGCGGGAGCAACCTGCGAGATGCTGTCCCACTTTGATGCCGAAGCCGTGTGGAGCCGATTTGTGCACAGCGATCTGACCCTCTTCATGGCGGTCCCCACTATCTACGTCAAACTCATTACAGCCTGGGAAAAGGCAACACGGGAGGAACAACAAGTCCTGTCCAAGGCCTGTTCCAAGATGCGTTTAATGGTGTCCGGCTCGGCAGCCCTGCCGACAGCTGTTTTTGAGAAATGGAAGGCCATCAGTGGACACACCCTGCTGGAGCGGTACGGAATGACTGAGATCGGCATGGCCTTGTCCAATCCTCTCCACGGAGAACGAAGACCCGCTTTTGTGGGCAGGCCTTTACCTGGTGTCGAAGTGAGGCTGGTTGATGAGTCCGCTCGCACCATAGAGAAGGAAGGAAAGTCCGGAGAAATACAGGTGAGAGGCCCCAACGTTTTCCTGGAATACATGGGCAATCCGGAAGCCACGGCAAGGGCATTTCGCAAAGACTGGTTTAGCACCGGCGATGAGGCCGTCCTGGAGAAAGGGTCCTATCGGATACTAGGGAGACGGTCTGTCGATATCATTAAAACCGGAGGAGACAAAGTCTCTGCGATCGAAATAGAAGAAGTATTGAGGACCCATCCGACCATCCAGGAATGTGCGGTGGTGGGGGTAAAAGATCAAGAGTGGGGGGAACGAGTCTGCGCTGCTGTGGTCTCCCGGCCCGGTCCTTCCCTGTCCCTTGGAAGTCTTCGTAACTGGGCCAAGGAGCGGTTGGCAAAACCTAAAGTGCCTGCTCAACTTGTTCTCCTGGATGAACTGCCTCGCAATATCATGGGCAAGGTCAACAAACCGGAGTTGAGAAAGTTGTTTGAGTAGCTAGCCCGATCCACCGCCGAGTTAGTCTAAAGGTAAACGGGTCAGGACTATTTCTTCTCGTCCTTATCTTAGGTGGGGTTGATCTCGCGCAAAAACTCCATCAGTTGACTCTGAGCCTCCGGAAGCAGACCGTGGAACTCAACACCAATTAAGTTGACAAACTTCCGTTCCTTTTGCACCTTCTCGGAGGTGACGACCGTAGCAAAGGTGTCCACCTTCTTTTTTTTAGGCAAATGGAAACTTACTTTGAGCTCATCCATGACTTTCAAGGGAGCGTCGCTCTCAAAGCTCAGTCCAGTGCGGCTGATATCCAGAGTTTCCGACTTAAAGACTTTACCGGGGGGGAGCCCTCCATGAATCGCATCCACCACCTCCAACCAAACTTCGATCTTGTAAGGAAGCCTGAAGGATCCTCTCCTTTGCATGGCCACCGGCCGGGTGACGATGGACAGTTCCACCTGCTGGTTTCCCGGCCCGGACACCTGGGCAACTTCAGCATTACAAAAATAGATCCCCTGTTTATCCCAATACTTGATTCGAACCTGCTCCCCGTTCTGAAAAGGAGCAGTCACCTCGGGTTTGGAAAGTTGAATAAACAATTCACTTTCCGAAATCTGCGTCACAGAGGCTTCTCTGAAACGATCGGACTGTACGACTTCCAGAGAAGAACCCACCTGCAGATGATGAAAAGGAGTCTTGGTTCTTTTTTCTTCCACAGTTATTAGTTTAATGGAAAATGGAGTGCCGTGACAAAAACCTACCCCGAAATCAGGTTCCTATCCAGAACTGTGATGCTGCAGATCGAGAAAAGAAGAAGCTTCTGAACCCTTTGCAACGTTCGATGCATCTAGAAAAAGGGTAGTCAGAGACCTCTGGTATAAGGAAGCCCGTTCCGATTCTGACGGAGCTACTAGAGATCGTTGAGCAAGCCGGTTGTGTATGACAAAACGAAAGCGTTTGATGGTCACCCAGGACCTCAATGGCCATCCTGTTGATCTGGTGGTCGGGATACCTTCTTACAACGAGGCCGATAACATCGGTTTCGTGGTCGAGCAAGTCGCCCAGGGATTGGAAAAGTACTACCCACACCTCAGCACCGCGATCATCAACTCCGATAATTCCTCTCAGGATGGAACCAAGGATGTTTTTCTGAGAGCTGAAAGTGGAGGTATTCCCAAGATTCACCTCTCCACTCCTCCCGGCGTGGAAGGAAAAGGTAATAACTTTCACAACCTTTTCACCTACCTCTCCAAGTATCAACCGAAGGTGGTAGTGGTGGTGGATGCTGACTTACGCAGTATACGCCCCTCTTGGCCACATTCTCTGGCGGAACCCATCATCAATGGCTATGAGTTTGTGGCGCCGATTTACAGTCGGAACGAGTACGATGGAACGATTACCAACCATCTCTGTTATCCACTGATCTATGCTCTATTGGGCAAGAACATTCGTCAGCCGATTGCAGGCGAATTCGCCTTCTCCGCCAGACTCATGGAACATTGGAGACGCCATAGATGGGGAAGGAACGTACGGCAATATGGGGTGGACATCTTCATGACCACCCAGGCGATCCTGGGCGATTTTCCCATTGCCCTGGTGGGATTGGGTTCCAAAGCTCACAACCCGAGTTCTCCCAAGTTGGGAAAAATGTTTACCCAGGTTGTGGACACTCTGTTTGACAGCCTGCTGAAATCCAAGGACCGGTGGAACCGAGACTTGATCGAGGTCGACACGCCACCCGTATACGGGCGCGCCCCGTCCCTTCCTGCGCCCCAGCAATTATCCATCGACTATAAGGATTTGAAACGACAGGCCGCTCGGGAATTCACTTCCAGCCAGAGCCTGATTGGGCAGATTCTACCGCCCGCGACGGGGGAGAAAATACTGGAAATGTTTCGAGCTCATCGATTTCGACTCTCCAGCCTGATGTGGATGAATCTCGTTTATGACTTTCTGTGCAGTTACGACCGTGCCCCGAACCGTGCTGGGGAGCTGAGAGTGATCAAGGCCTTGAAACCTCTCTATTTGGCCCGAGTGGTTTCTTTTATCCGAGAAACTTTAGAGCTGGACCACACGAATTCTGAAAAGAAGATTATTCGACAGGCGGAAGTTTTTCGCTCTCACCGTCATCTTTTTGTCCATAATCTCACTTCGAAGACACCCATAAACCTCAGCGGAAACCGTTCTGAGAGCCTGTCTATTCAGTAGAGACTCACTGGGTCCTGCCGAGGAATAGGCGGGGTCACCCGTCAACGAGGATTCACTTGGGCTGGGATGTAGTCCGTGGTGACCACATCCCAGTAGTCTCGATAGGGTCTCTCCAGCAAACCGTCGATTCGCTGCAGCAAGGTGGTGACGTAATATCCGGGCAGGGTTTCCGAATGCCCCTGCCAATGGTTGAAAACACTCCGGATCAGAACACTGTCTTCATCGACGGGCAGGTTTTTCAGATTCTCAAGAAAAAGGGGAAACCTTCCATCACCGAACAAGTAAAATTCCACATTGGACACGTAAAAAGCTGAAATCACAGAGCCTCGTGTCTTCAAGTACTCCCCTACCTCC
This sequence comes from uncultured bacterium, assembly GCA_965369785.1. Classification (GTDB taxonomy): domain Bacteria; phylum Acidobacteriota; class UBA6911; order RPQK01; family JADFOI01; genus JADFOI01. The sequence goes on along the minus strand of CBDUTA010000050.1, from coordinate 961 downwards.
CTCATGGCTTTTTCCCCTGCCAAATCCCCGATGATCGGCACAATCCGATTCTCCAGCTGCATCTTTCTCAAGAACTGAAAATCGTTCTCGGAATTCAAATAATTTCGCATTTCACCGCTGCCATCGGTCTGAGTCAGCAGTTGCTCATAGGTAGGGTAGTGAGCCCGAGGCCGACGGCCATAGCTCCGGAATTTGAGTTGCAGGTTTTCTTTGAAAAAGGTAGCAGCGATAGAATGAAAGGTGTCGCGATCCTCCTCCCGGGTCAGCCGGGGAAATCGTCCTCGAATGGATGACCAGACTTTTAGAAAGTTCTGTTCAAATAAACCCTGGTCTGACGAGAGACTCCGAAAGTGCTGAACCAGACGGTTCACATCGGCTGAAGGATCGGGTCGAAAGTCTTGCGGAGATTCTTTGCCAAACAAGAGTGAGAGATACTGCCAACGGTCCTTTGAAGACTCGATGACTTGCTTGAAATAAAGATGCTGCAATAGATTGTCACGACGAAGATCAATGATGACAGCGGTTGCAGGTCTAACCTGCACGATGTAAGTGAAGTTTTGATCGGGCCCGACTCCCAGATAGACTTGTCCAGCTCTCGTGATCTCCTTCAATTTTGGAAGAACCTGTTGGTAGGAAATCTCATTGGAGATTAAATTATCGGTGTCGAAGTAACCCGGTGCTTCGCTCAATTCCAGAGACAGCCGCTCAAACTCTTGATCGGCTAGTGGGGGGACCTCCTCCGCTTCCGTTTGGGGCGATTGAGGCAGACCGATGATGAAAAGAAGAATGAGGGCGCAAAGAGCAACGGTGAGTCCTCTCAGGAAAAAGGATCTGGATCGATCAACCATCGCACTCAAGCTCCTCAACCCCGAGTCTATCAAACCCAGGCTATACTAGTAGAGTCACATGTATACGAGGTTTCTGTTACTGATTTTGTTTGTTGGATTTGCAAGCGCGCGAA
>CBDUTA010000049.1:0-14478 GCA_965369785.1 uncultured bacterium | reverse complement strand
CAAAGAAGAATTGGTGGAAAAAGACCTTGCCGATAAAACGCCCGCCAGACTACTGAATCGAATTCTCGATATTGAGAATGGTGTGGCAGCGATTATCGACTTAACCGTCGATGAAATTAGGCATCAAGGTTACGATCGTAGGCCGGATTTTGAAATCATCACCCACATCGCGCTTGTAGATAATCCATATTTTTCGCGCACCTATAAATACTTTGACTCGGAGGATATTGTTAGCGTTATTTTCCGGGCGCCTTTTATGATCATTCTGATTGGGATCATTGGTACCTTTGCAGGCTTTTATCTAGCATTAAATCAGGGTGGTGATATCAAATCTGGCGCTTCCGTGGCAATTGTCAGTTCACTGGTTGGTCTTCCTGTTTCGTTGCTTATGGAATACATAAACACATTGTTTCCAGATGAAAGTCGATACCGACAGGCCTTTAACAAGTATAAAGTCAGTCTGGAAATGCTTTTTAAGCACGAACAAGAGCTTGATCAAGGGCAAGCCGAAGGTGAAGCCGAGATATTGAAAAAGGAAAACGAGCTCGCATTAGTAAGAGTCGAACAAGAACGAGTTGACGCATTGGCCAAACAGGAAGCAGAACTCGACAAACAAAGGCAACTTGAGGTGGCCAAGACAGAGCAGGAGCTCAGAAAGCAAGCGGAAGGTGAAGCCGCGAAATTGAAAAAGGAAAAAGAACTCGCGGTAGCAAAAGCCGATGAGGGACGAGTCGACGCGCTGGCCAAAAAAGAGCAAGCGGAAGGTGAAGCCGCGAAATTGAAAAAGGAAAAAGAGCAAGCGGAAGGTGAATCCGCGAAATTGACAAAGGAAAACGAGCTCGCCTTAGCAAAAGCCGAACAAGAACGAGTTGACGCGCTGGCCAAAAAAGAGCAAGCGGAAGGTGAAGCCGCGAAATTGACAAAGGAAAAAGAGCTCGCCGTAGCAAAAGCCGATGAGGAACGAGTTGACGCATGGGTCAAAAAAGAGCAAGCGGAAGGTGAATCCGCGAAATTGAAAAAGGAAAAAGATCTCGCCGTAGAAAAAGCTGAACAAAAACAAGCTAACGCATTGGCCAAACAGGAAGCAAAACTCGACAAAAGAAGGCAACTGGAGGTGGCCAAGGCAGAGCAGAAGCTCAAAGAGCAAGCCGAACGTGATGCCGCGAAATTGACAAAAGAGAAAGAGCTCGCCTTAGAAAAAGCTGATCTGAAACATCAAGGCGACCTAGCCGCTCAGAAGTCTGCGCTTGAAAAAGAAAATGCAAAAGCCCTGTCAGTGAAGGAGAAGGTCTTTTCTAAAAAACTGGCCCTTCAAAAAAGATTATTAGCTGAAGTAGCGGAAGAGTTGGAATAGGAATTTCCTTTTTCGGGCTGAGGGTATTGTCAGGGAGAAAAGAGGTCAAGGAGCGGTTGTGAGGGGTGGAGATGCAAATCGCCAGAGGCTAAGTCGCTTTCTCCCACCTCATTCGCTCATCCACCATCAGGGCCATGCCACTCTCGAACTCCACAATGGCCTTGGGCGGGATGGGTTCGAACTGTAGATGTTTCTGGTCCCAAAATTCTCCAAACCTCCTCTCAAACTGCCCTAAAAGCTCTAAACACCTCATTCCTTGTCAGCTTTCCTACCCAATTCGTCCTGTCGGCTGACGCAGCTTGCGTTCGATGATAAGCTCAAGCTAGTGCGGAGTTTGTTCCCAGACGCAAAGGATGAGATTCTTGTTTTTCAGCAGCCAGCATTCTTTCCACTCCCTAAAAAAGAGGGAAACTTCCTGAACATCCGATCTTTCAATGGAACGGGACGCTGAATGTTGGATTGTTGGAGAAAACACTCGGAGAAATAAAGGTTGGCAAAATCCTTAAAGATGAAAAGGATGGCGAAAATGAAGACAGTTCGAAGTCGAAAAGAAATTCACAGATTACTGCTTCTTGGATTGTTTCTCACCGGATCAGCAGCTGGAGTGGACCATCCCCATTTTGGTAAGACGGTCACTGCGAGTCTGCCGGGACCCGTCGAATTGAGTGTGCGCTATTCGACAGTTCCAGCCCCTGAGCTGGACCCGGAGGGTGCTCCGCTTGGGAAGTTCCTCAACCCGCGGGCACCGATTCTGCAATCGTCAGAAGCCATCAAGTTGGGATCCCTGGAGATCCCCAGCGGAAACTACACCGTCGGTCTCATTAAGAAGGGGGCAGACGATTGGATCCTGGCTTTGCATCCTGGCCGACTGCGTCAGAAAGAAGTGGCCGTGACCCCTAATATCATTCTGCTCAACACCCTGTCCTCTCGTTCCAGTGGTAGATCCGAGCACCTGGTGATTGATTTCAATCCAGGGACAGGGAGGTTTGAGGGGAAAGTGGTGCTCACCCTTCATTGGGGCACCCTCTTTTTGGTGGCGGAGATCGGAGAGTGAAGCTCATGAGAGAAAGACAAAAAGAAAAGTGGTTCATGAAAATCTGCATGGTGGCTTGGGCTGGCATGTGCCTGGGGTCGATGCTCATGGGGCAAGCTCCAGCCGGCGGCAACCAGGAGCTTCGACTGGACCTGATTCAACTTCCACCAGGGTTTCAGATCAATGTCTACGCCCGAGGTGTCTCCGGTGCTCGCTCCATGACGCTGGGTTCCGAGGGTACCCTGTTTGTGGGCTCCCGCGGTGACGGTGCCGTGTACGCCGTCTTGGATCGGGACGGGGACCAGAAGGCGGAGGAGATTCTCACCCTGGTCACTGAATTGAACACTCCTAACGGGGTCGCCTTTCGGGATGGAGATCTTTACGTCGCTGAGACCCATCGCGTGTGGCGTTACCAGGACATCGAATCTCATCTCCGAAGTCCCCCCCAGCCCGAGCTCATCCTGGACGACCTGCCCAAGGATCGGCGCCACAGTTGGAGATTTATTGCCTTTGGACCCGACGGTTGGCTCTATGTTCCGGTTGGAGCACCCTGTAACGCCTGCCGGCCTGCAGACGAGCGTTATGCCTCCTTGCTGCGCATGAGGCCCGATGGAACGGGTCTGGAAGTTTTTGCCCGCGGAATTCGAAACACGGTGGGTTTTGACTGGCGTCCGGAAACCGAAGAACTCTGGTTTACCGATAATGGCCGGGACTGGTTGGGGGATGATCGCCCACCGGATGAGCTCAACCGTGCCACCGGTGCCGGACTCCACTTTGGCTATCCTTACTGTCATGGAGGAGATATTCCCGATCCCGAATTTGGCCAGGAGCGGGGCTGCCAGGAATTTACTCCTCCTGCCCGCAACCTGGGTCCCCATGTGGCCGCCATCGGCATGCGTTTTTACACTGGGGACATGTTTCCCGAGGAGTATCGGAATCAAATACTCATTGCCGAACACGGTTCCTGGAATCGAGCCGAACCTTTGGGCTATCGGCTCAGCCTGGTTCGTCAGGAGAAGGGGCAGGTGACGGCCTATGAAGTGTTCGCAGAAGGATGGCTGCAGGGCGGCCGCCCCTGGGGCCGGCCCGTGGATGTGCTGGTGATGCCCGATGGCGCCCTGCTGGTTTCCGACAACCAGGCCAGCGTTATTTACCGGATTTCCTACCAGCCCTGACTTAGTGCCTAATCCGGGCTTCAGTTGCCTGCTTCAGCCAGAGGCTTGCCTATGTGCGCTACATCCCCATCTTCAAAGGTGTAAGCGGGCCCCACGGAATCGACCCCGAAATCCCTGGCCAGGGACTCCTGGAGCACGACGACCTTTCCCCCCACCATGGTCATCAAGGGACGGATTTTCAAGATATCATCGATCGGAACCGTCAAGTAGTCCCGGTCGGTTATCAGCAGATCGGCGAATTTTCCCACTTCCAGGGTGCCGAGCTCATCCGGCTTGGTGACATACTCGGCTGCCCATGAGGTCCACATCTTTAGGGCGTGCACCCGGTCAATCCGTTCCTCCGGCTGCCAGACCTGTCCGTCGAACTTGCGGGTGATGGCCTGCCACATCTGGAAGAAAGGAGGCTGGAATCCCGGCCCTACACTGCCTTCGCCAGATCGACCGAAGGCGCCCCCGCCGTAGTGCTGTCCGGCGATCTTGATGCCCGAGTCGATCCAGGTCTTGATAGGCAGGATGAAATCGTTCATTTGGGGACCGTAATCGTTGATCCAGTTGGGAGCCTCACGGAGGTAATCGGGACCACAGCTCAACATGATTCCATAGTCCTTCAACCCCTGAATGATATCGGGCTGCTTTCCGATGAGATTGCAATGCTCAACGGTCATCTTGAGGTTGCGAATGTCCTCCATAGACAGGCCACTGGCGGCCCGGGCTTGGTCAATCATCCTGAAATAGGCTCGGGCGCTCTCGCTGCCACACATGTGGACTCCCGCCAACCGCCATCCCGACTTCAGAGCATTTTCCAGGACATCCCAGGGCAGATCGCCCGGTTTGGGGCAGACTTCCCGCGCCTTGATATGGGGTGGCGCCTGGGTATCGGGACCGGTACAGGATTCCGGATAAATCGAATCCCAGCGCTCGGAAGCCACCCCGTCAATCCACAGGTAATCGTTGCCGATACCCTGCAGCACTCCGGTGCGGCGGTAGATCTGTCGGGTTTGCTGGGGATCGGTGGGCATTCGATGGATTTCATAGTGGGCCGAGAGGCGAATGGGCATTTGGTCCAGACCGGCCAGAGTGGAATACCCGGTCATTACCTTGGGAAAGGGAACGCGGGTGGAGATGGTGGTGACTCCGATGGAAGCCCATTCCTCCGATACCAGCTTCAGCGCCTGGGCCAGAGTTGCCGCGGGGAGCTTCTCCAGAAACATTTCCCAGGTAATGACGGACATTTCCTGACTGCCCACCCAGCCGAGTTCCGGGATGTCTTCGCCGATATCCACTCCGTGCATGGTTTCCTGAATGGAGGCTGAGTAACCGGGTAGAAAATCATTCACGATCTCCAGGGCCTTGGAATTCAGATTGCCTCTCAACCCAGGGTTGACCAGAACCGGGTTGTCCGGTGACCACAGATCGATGGTCCTGCGGTTGATCAAGCGGCGAGCAAAGCCCCAAGAACGGGCTTCGATGGGAGCGTCTGGGTGACCTTTCACGTTAAGAATCACCCAATCGCCCGGATCGATATTCTTGATCGTTTCCTGGAGCTTGTCCCGGATGTTGGCCTGGGTTTTCTCCAGGTCTCGCTCGGCCTGGGCCGTAACGGTTACCCCGTTGGGAGGGTACTTGAAGCCGAACCGTTCCAGAAAACGGGTGGCACCGCCGTAAATGTGCATGTGAGGTTCAATGATGCCCGGGATCAGGGTGCGTCCCTTGAGGTCGAAAATCCGCGTATCGGGTCCCGCCAGGGCCCTGACTTCCTGGTTTTCCCCCAGTTTCATGATCCTGGTGTCCTTGACGGCAATGGCCTGGTAAACGCTGCCCACCTGGGTTGAGGTGGACACGTCGTCCATGCTCACGATGTTGCCATTGACGAAAAGGGTGTCTGCGTACCCCTGACGGGCCACCTCCACTGGGACCTGAGCCAGGGAGGTAGTGGCTTGAGCCACCCAAATGATCCCCAGGGTCAGGATAAGACCGACGAATTTGCTCATGGATTGATGAATAGTCAACTGTGCCTCCTTTGTCCTTGTCACTGTTTTCCCTAGTACCAGTCCAGAATCCGGACCTGAATGTCCGGATCCGTTACCGCCTTTTGAAAGGCGCTTAAATCAGATTTTCCAAAGTGGTACGGATAGACCACTTTGGGCTTGAAGACGTTGACACATCCGGCTGCTTCCTCGGGCGTCATGGTATAAGGGAGATTCATGCAAACGAAAGCGACGTCGATGTCCTGGAGTTGCTTCATTTCCGGAATGCACTCCGTATCTCCGGAAAGGTAGATGCGCTCATTTCCAAACGACAAGATATAGCCGTTACCTCTTCCCTTGGTGTGATAAAGCTGACCCGGTTGGGGACCGCGCTGGAGATTGTACATCGGTGTTGCTTCGATTCGAATGCCGAGCACTTCGGTGGTCTCACCGTTGTTCAGGATCTGCGCTTCGGTCACCGTTTTTTGAACCGCGGCCGGAGCGATGATCCGAGTGTCTGATTTTCGCACTTTGGCGATCTGCTCCGGATCCATGTGATCGGCATGAATGTCGGTGATCAGGATCAGATCGGCGGGCGGAATATTCTCATAATTTCCCCGACTCCAGGGGTCTATATAGATGGTCTTATTTTGCCAGGTCAGAACAAGGGAAGCGTGGGTAATCGGGGTGATTTCCACCTGGCCTTCAGTGGGCAGGAAAAGAAGGGAAACGAGCAACAAGAAGTACATCATCACGCTCCTGAGATTTAGGTGTTCGTAGTCCTTGAACGCGACCAGTTTACCACCTTCCTGCCAGGATATGAAGGTCAAACTCGCCTCCTGGTGAAGGGCTGAGGGGACGAATTTCGATAGAGGATGTATGATTTAAAACACCCAATAAGGATCGCCAACGGGTAAGATTAGGTAAGACAAGGGTGAAAGATAGATGTTGATTGCATCGTTGCTGGCAGCCATCCTGCTAGCCTACGCAAACGGAGCCAATGACAATTTCAAAGGGGTGGCCACTCTTTTGGGAAGCCAAACCACGAATTACCGGAGAGCTTTGAATTGGGCTTGCTGGACCACTCTAGCGGGGTCGATTGCGGCGGTGTGGATTGCGCAAGGGCTGTTAGATACATTTTCAGGGAGGGGCCTGGTTCCTGATGCCATAGCCTCTGCGCCAGCGTTTTCAGCCGCCGTCGGACTGGGGGCGGGAGTCACTGTTCTGCTAGCCACCTACCTGGGGCTGCCCATTTCCACCACCCATGCGTTGACGGGAGCGCTGGTTGGCGCGGGTCTGGTGCATGCAGCGAAAGAGGTTGCTTTTTCCCATCTGGGCACTGCGTTTGTCGCTCCGCTGCTTTTCAGTCCCTTGTTGGCAATGATCTGCGCCGCTGGCCTTTATCTGATCTTTAGAGCTTGCCGTTTGGCTTTGAGTATCAACAAGGAGAGCTGTGTGTGCGTAGGACGAGAGATCGTCCAATCTGAGCTGCTACCTGCCACCGGGGAGAGACTGTTCAAGCCGCTCTCGGTTCTGCAACCCAAAATCGGGTCCGACCAGAGCTGCCAGCAGAGTTACCTTGGGAATTTCCTGGGCATTCCTATAGCCAAGGCCATGGACAAACTTCATTACCTGAGTGCAGGCGCGGTGGGGTTTGCACGGGGACTGAATGACACACCTAAAATTGCCGCTCTTCTGGTCGCCAGCAGCGCACTAACGCCAATGACACGTTATGGGGTGGTGGCTCTGTTTATTGCTCTCGGGGGTTGGTTGTCGGCACGCCGGGTCGCGGAAACTTTGAGTCACAAAGTGACGACCATGAATCCGGGTCAAGGCTTCTCCGCTAATCTGGTGACCGCATTCTTGGTCATTGGTGCCTCGCGCTTTGGGATGCCCGTCTCCACAACCCATGTCAGTGTGGGTTCTTTGTTTGGAATAGGGCTGTTGTCTGGTAGTGCCAACAAACGCGTGATTGCCGCGATCGTGTCTTCCTGGGTGGGAACACTGCCGCTGGCAGCAGTCGTGGCGGCAATACTGTGCTGGACCTTCATGGAGGTACACTAGCCGGGATTCAGGTAAAGTTTTTGGAATAAAAGCCTCTCCTATTGGCATTTCTATTAGGTGAATAGGTGAAAGGAGGGTTTTTATGAGTACGGCGCAGGTTCGATGTGAGGAGTTGGTGAGTGTGGACCGTGTCTGGCACTTGAGGCAAACGGGCCTCATGGACGGGCTCCCGCTCGCTGATCTCAATGCTGTCTTGTCTGCTTGTATCGACCGAATTTATTCGAAGGGAGAAGTCATCTTCGATCAAGGGGATCCTGCCGATGCACTCTTTATCCTTAATCGCGGATGCATCAGGATTTCCGCTGTAAACCCCGATGATCGGGAGAAGATCCTGGCGATCTATACGAGTGGCGTTCTGGGGGAAAACCTGCTGGGGCCTGAAGAACATTTCGAAACTCGGGCTACTGCACACGAAGAGTCATGGGTGTCGATTATCTCGCGTGAGCAGTTTATGACCCTGATTCAGCAGAGGGTGGCCATCGCCCTCAATTATGCAAAGATTTTGAGCCAGAGGCTGCTTGAAGCTCGAGAAGGCATCAAGGCCCAAAGTTTCCTGGACACGGAGTCTCGACTGGCCAAAATACTCCTCACCTTGGCGGAGAGACATGGCAAGCCACTTTTAGACAATGGGGAAATTATAAAACTCAAAATTTCACTCTCCCACGAACACCTGGCTCAATTGGTGGGGGGGAATCGACCCCATGTGTCCATGATTATGTCAAAATTCAAGAGGAAGGAGTGGATCCATTACCAGGGACGAAAGCTCCTGATTGATCGGGAAAAGATCGCAGGTTTGCTGCCCGTTCCCGATAACGGGGTTCCATCTCCTCAATGACGCAAGCGTGAAACTGAATCGGAGTCGAAAAGAGAAGGCCGTATTTCTTGGGGAAGCGGTGCCTCATATGCAATCTCTTTATCGAGTTTCTTTGAGTATGACCAAGCGAAAAGATTTAGCCGAAGATCTGGTACAGGAGACGTACCAGCAAGCCTGGCAATCCTTCCAGGGCTATACACCCGGTACTGATTGTAAGGCCTGGCTCTTCCGGATCCTCTTTCGGCTTCGCAATAAGCAATTGAGGCAGGCACGTTGGTGGAAACCCGTGGATATTGATGAGGTTCCCGAAGGGCGATTGGCGGTACAACCCGATTTTCAAGAAAACGTTGAAAACGGAGAGGTATTGAGGATCCTCCAGTCACTTCCAGTGCATTATCAAACGGTACTGGTTTTGGCGGACATCGAAGAGTTCCGGTATCGTGAGATCGCTCAAATGCTCAAGCTGCCGATGGGAACGGTCATGTCGCGTTTGAACCGGGCACGAAGCCTTTTCCGTGAGAAATTCCTGGAAGAATCGAGGGAAAGCGCATGAGACAGGTGAGTGGATTTGAATCCAAAGAATGCAGGCATGTTCAGAAGCTCATGGATCATTTTCTGGCAGGTGAGTTGACGGTAGAAAGCAGCCAGGAAATTTTGTTGCATCTGGAGAGTTGTTCGCCCTGTCGCCATGAAGAGAAGTCACGACTCGGAGCGCGCCGGGCCTTGAACCAAGGCTGGAGTTCCCAGCCGGTGCCGCCTGACCTCGAGAAGAAAATCATGGACGGTCTGGAAACTAGAGCCAGCACTGTACCTGCATTCCTTCTGCGGATGGCAGCGCTTCTTCTCATGACCCTCGGTCTGGGAGTCTTGCTGTTGTTCTGGCTTGGCCCCAGCACAGGAACCCTGATTGCACAAGCCCACTATGATGGAATCGTCGGTGACCATTTGAACTGTTCCGGCCATCAGGCCCCTCCGGAATCCGTGCTGCCACTGGATTCTGTTCAGACCCGTCTTGAGACAGTTCTCCAGGCAATGGGTGATTCCTATCGCCTATTGGAGACGAGATTTTGCCGTGTGGGTGAGGTGGATCTCATTCACTATGTGTTTGAGGGCGAAGGTCGACATCTGTCCGTGATTTTGGAAGGAAAGTCGAAGCTGGAACACCTGGTTCTGCGGGGCGATGAACGGGAAAGAATCCTGGACGGTGTGAGAGTCATCCTTCTTCAACAGGAGCAGGATCTGGTCACGCTGGCTGGTCTGGAGACACCAGGATATTTCGTTTATCTGGTGGGTGAAGAAGAGGAGCAAACCTTGCAGTTGGCCGAGAGGATCATCCCTTCCCTGAAAGCCGCGCTGTGAGGCCCGTGGGCTAAAGCCCACGGCTCTGACTGCTCAGCACAAACTACTCAGCACCAACGTTGCCAACCGATTCCCTCGAAATCGGGATCAAACACCTCAGGATGAACGATCTCGGCTAGGATCTGCAGTGACTCCACGAGACGGGGGCCGGGCCGATTGAAGTATTGATGACCGTCGGTGATATAAACGCTGCCGCTTTTTACAGCTTTTAAGGAACTCCATTCCGATCGATCGGTGAGCCAGTACATTTCTTCCCGGGTACGCTTCAAACCGAAGCCGCAGGGTAAGACCACCAGGATATCGGGATCGCTCTGGCAAATTTCCTCCCAACTGATCCATGAAGAATGCTTGCCGGATTCTCCCAATAAATTCTCTCCTCCAGCCCTCTCTACCAGTTCGGGCATCCAGTTTCCCGCCGCCATCAGGGGTTCCAACCACTCCACACAGGCCACTCGGGGCCGTTTTGAAGTGGCCTGAGCCCGGCCTGAGATTCGATCCATCTGTTGGCTGAGGCTTTCGACCAACTCTGTGCCTTTGGCCTCGATTCCCAAGCTGCCCGCCACTAAACCCATGTCCCTCCACACGTCGTTCAGTCCATCGGGCTGCAGGGACACAACCGTGGGCTGGCAAGACAGTCTTTTCCCCACTGCCTCTTCCACCTCCTTTAAACTGACGGCACACACCTCGCATTGGGATTGAGTAATGATGTGGGTCGGCTGCAACTGCTCCAGCACTTCTTCGAAAATGTCGTAAACCGCGAGCGCCTTGCGCAGGGTCTCTTTGACCCGGTTGTCGATTTCCTGACTGTTTCCGACAATAGAAAAGGTGGGGGCCGTGCAGATGGGAAGGGAAAGCACCGATTCCGGGAAGTCGCATTCATGGGACCGCCCCACCTGATGAGTTCCCATATCCAGAGCATGCACGATCTCAGTGGCACTGGCGATGAGCGATACAATTCGAGTCATGAATCGCCTCCACAAGGGGATGGATCTGCAGCAGTGACATCTGCAAAGACAAAGCCCTCTCTCTCGGTGATCTCTCCCACAGAAATTTCAAGCGGATATTGAAACATAGGGCCTGCATAGACAAAGGAATGAAACTCCCCGTTCTCACCGCAAGGGTCCACATCAGACGGTAGTTCTTCCAGCAGCTGCGGATCAAAATCTCTTCCCGCAAAAGCGCCACTGAGTTGTTTCGGATTGATACAGGTCAGTTTGGCCTGTAGTCCCGAGTCGATCATCTGCCGAGCCAGAGCGCCAGTGGGACGATGCCACAGAGGAAAAATGGCCTCCAGGCCTGTACCCTGCAGCTGGTTGAGGCGGTACTGCCGAACGTCTTCTAAATACAAGTCGCCGAAGGCAATGGCGTCCACGCCATTTTGCACCGCCTCGATCCAGATTCTTGCCATGATTCGTTCATAGTCGGCATTGGAACAAGGCCAGGGAAGGGGAATAATGCGCAAAGGTAAACCGGCTGTCCTGGCTTGAGCCTCGAGTAGAACCCGGCGCACCGCGTGCATGGCCACCCGATCAAAGGTTTCGTTGAGTGTCGTGAACAACCCGCAAACTTCCCACTTCCCTTGTTTTCGCATCTGGTGCAGGGTCCAGGCGCTGTCTTTTCCGCTGCTCCAGGAAAGCCAGACCTTTTTCACAAAGCTACAACCTCCGCATTCTCTCTCACTCGCTCCTGGGGAACAGCCACACGGGCAATCCAGGCATGCAGGCCAAACAGTAACCCGGCGTAGGCAAGATCGCTCAAAAGGGTGCGGCCAAAGTAGGGAATCCCCCCCAGGTAGCAGGCCATGAGTCCGGATGGGGTGAGCGGGTAAATCGAAATCCCCGACACCCACAATCCGAAATTAGTGATCAGGAAAAACTGACTACTTCCCAGCAAGACAGCCCCTCCAATTCGCCAGGGGTTCTCGGTGATTCGCAGATGGCAGCCGATCCAGACATAGATCAAGAAGCTGCCACAGACAAAGGGTGTGACCAGGGTATAGGCAGGATAGCCGAAGAGGATTCCCATGATGGGATCGGTCACCAGAATAATGATCACGGGTATCGCATAGGCTTTCCAGCCGCGCAGGCGAGCACCCGCAAAGAGGCTCAAACCGCCCACTGGAACCAGGTTGGGTAGATGGGGGAGCAACCGAAGCAGCCCACCCACCAGGGTCAAAGCCAGAGCCAGAGGTCGCGTGTTACTTTTCTTATCGTTGATATGTTTTCCTGTCATGATAGATTTCCTTATCTAGAAGCTGAGGTCAAGACCGGCCAATAGGCTTCTTCCCGGCGACTCAAACCCGGCAATTTCCGTGTACTGCTTGTTGAAAATGTTTTCCACCCGGAACACCAGCGCGATGTCGCTTCCCGAGTCCGAGAGTTGGACAATAGGTACGAGCACGCCGAAGTCCACCTTCCAATAGGCGGGCAAGACCACCCGGGTGCTTGAAAAGTCGGGGAAGAATAGAAAGTCATCCCGCTTGCCCTTGTACTTGAAATCGATCCGGAGTTTGTATCGGTTTTTTCGAAACTCCGTATAGATTCCTCCCATGTGGCGGGGGCGTCTCAGGAGTTGCTCACCCTCCTCGAAGCTTCCGCCCGGCACGGAGCCCGCGTCCGTCACCTCGGTGTGGGTGAAGGTATACTGGCCACCCAGGCGGAGCTCTCCTGTAGGCGATAGGAACCCTTCCAGTTCCAGACCCTGGCTCTTGGCCTTTTCCAAATTCAGGTAGTTTGGAGTTCCCGGAGGCACGGAGAAAGTGAACTCGATGAGATCGCTGAATCGGTTGAAGAATACCGTTCCCGACAGTCCTGCCCGGAGGTTTCTGGAAACATAGTCCAACCCGAAATCGGTGGCCACATTTTTCTCGGGATTCAAATCTTCATTCCCCACAATGCCGAAGGAGGGAAATCCCCCGATCTCGATGAAATTAGGGGCCCGAAAACCGTTTCCCAAGCTGGTCCGAAGCTTGAACTCGTCGTTGATCAGATAACCCGCCGAGACACTGCCGGTGGCGAAACTCTCAAAGCGGTTATTGTTGTCATAGCGGCCCCCAACGGTCAGGAAAAACCGGTCGGCCCAGGAAAACTGTTCCTGAAGGTAGACGCCTACACTGCGCCGATTCAGATTGTCCGTTTCGGATTCTTCCCTCTTGTAAGAGACTCCAGCCGTAATCAGATTGCGGGCGTCCAGCTGAAAGTTGTTTTGCCAATCCAGGTAATTTCTGTTCTCGATGGCTTCAAATGTGAAGTCGGAGAAATCTCCAGTTCCGTCTGCGAGCGTAAAGTTCCGGCCGACTCTCTTCTGGTAGCCATAAAGAACCTTGGTGCTGTAACGGCTCGTCAACAGATTTTCGTAGAAGGTTGAAAAAAGAGTTTCCTGGGTGGTTCGAAAGTCGTTGGGGTCAACGACCGCCCCCGAGTCATTATTGGGAAGGTGATATTCACTGTCCAGGTAGCGAATGTTGGCCCCGATGGATGAGGAGGCGTTGAGTTGAAAGGTGGTGTTGGCTGAGAGTTCGTACTTGTCGTACTGGTTGTTGAGCTCATGCAGGCCATCCGATTGTGAGTAATGACCGCCCAGTGAGTAATGGAGTTTCTTGGCCTTACCCTGGAGGCCTCCCCGGAAGAGGTAGGTGTCGAAGGTGCCTCCTTCGAACCTGAGGTTGCCCGAAGGCTTTCCCTCTCCTTTGCGGGTGATGATGTGGATGGTTGAGGTCATCGCATCTGTACCATAGAGCACAGAGGAAGGACCTCGAACGATTTCGATTCGTTCGATGTTGGTAGTGGTCAGGTCGGCAAAATCGAAAGTTCCACCCGTTTGGTTCACCTGTACTCCGTCAATGAGAACCAGATTGAAATCGCTTTCCCCTCCTCGCACAAAGACCGAGGTCGTTGCTCCGAAGGAGCCTGCACGCACGACGTTGAATCCAGGCACGGTTTCCAAGACCTGGAGAACATCTCGGGCGCCTTGAGCCTCAATGTCTTCGGCCGTGATGAGGGTGAGAGCCTGGCCGATCTTGCGAACCGCGGTCGGGGTGCGGGTGGCCGTCACCGTGACTTCATGATGAATGGCAGGGAGCTTTTCTCCAGAACTTTGTGGCGGGGACGGCGAACTTGAATCTTGCTCGCGCTCTCTGGTCTGGGAAGAACTTTGGGCGTTGGTCACAGCTGTGGCTGTGAGTATCAAGATGAGGGTAAAAAAGCGACTCAGTATAATCTTCATTTTTGACTCCCTTTTTGTTGTCTCGCCCGACCCGGTCAGATCTCCTGATCTTCCTGGAATGCTTATGAAGACAGAAAAGCCCTGGAAAGGCTGGGGCGAACGAGAATCTTCGGGACCAGAATAAATTCAGTGAATTGGGTTGTTCCCGATCAGTTTCGAGAATATTCCCACAGTCCATGGCGCGGAGGTCTTAACCTCAGTAAGACTCCGAAACTGGACCTGCTATCCTGGTTGGAGCGACCCGCAGAAAAGAGAGTTGAAAAAGTGGAAAAGGCGTGATGCATGGTACCTCCGAGCTTCCCCATCGGAAGCATTGAGAGGTCACGATTGGATCGGTCTCCTGGCTGGCAGGGAAATCTCACGCCTTCCCATCCGCGGGGGGCGGACAGTGGCATCCTTGTGGATTTTCTTCCTGCTTACAGTTGCGAGGGCAGCGTCGGATTTTCACCGATCTTCCCGCTCATCCAACCATGACGAGTTAATAAAAT
>CBDUTA010000048.1:0-14528 GCA_965369785.1 uncultured bacterium | reverse complement strand
TCGGAGGAGGTGGGATTCGAACCCACGTGCCCAGCTCATCACCAGACAACCCGATTTCGAGTCGGGCCCGTTACGTCCACTTCGGTACTCCTCCATATTAAAACGATTACAACGAGCCGGAGGGGAGAAGTCAAGTCAGGAGGGGAGGGGCAAAATTGGGGGATCAACCTGGGAATCAAGATGGTATAGTATGATTTTTCGCTGGACACCAAGGATAGGGGAGAGATTGGGGACAGGCCTGAAGGCCTGTCCCCAATCTCTCCCCCATGTAACAGGTCTCGGGCCTGTGCAACATGCCCTTCGAACCATGTCAGGTCCGGAAGGAAGCAGCATTAAGAAGGTTAGCATGTGTGCCGCAGATACCCCGGGACCTGACCATCTTGCATTCTAAACTGTCATGAGTTACCAGGTTCTGGCACGGAAATGGAGGCCCCAACGCTTTGAAGAGGTAGTGGGGCAGGAGACCGTCACCAAAACCTTACAAAACGCCATCAAGAGTGAGCGAATAGCCCATGCCTTCCTCTTTGCAGGCGTCCGTGGTGTCGGCAAGACGACCACGGCACGCATTCTGGCCAAAGCACTGAACTGCCAGGAGGGTCCGACGCCTTCTCCTTGTGGTGAATGCGTTTCCTGTCGGGAAATCACAGAGGCGAACAGTATCGATGTTCTGGAGATCGATGCTGCCTCCAATACCGGCGTGGATAATATCCGAGAGCTTCGGGAAAGTGCCCGCTACGGGACGTCCCGGGATCGTTTTAAGGTTTTTATTATTGACGAAGCCCACATGCTCTCCAACGCGGCCTTCAACGCTCTTTTAAAGACCCTGGAAGAGCCGCCGCCGCACGTGAAGTTCATTTTTGCCACCACCGAGTACGCCAAGATTCCGGTGACGATCGCTTCCCGATGCCAACAGTACGATTTCAAACCCATTCCTTTTACGCTGATTCTGGAGCGCCTGAAATTGCTCAGCCAGGAGGAGGGAATTGAGATTAGTGAGGACTCCCTGAGAGCTGTCGTGTCTGTCGCCGAGGGCAGTATGCGCGATGCCCAATCGGCGCTGGATCAGATCATTGCTTTTGGCGGCAAGCAGATCCCGGACGAAGCTGTGCGGGTCTTGTTGGGCGTGGTGGACGAAAGAGCCATCCTCTCGCTGGTTGACGCGGTGCTTGAGAGGGACGTCAAGATTCTGGTGGAGCAAGTTCAGGAGCTGGTGAACTCCGGAGTGGATCCGCAGAATTTTTGCCGGAAGCTGATTCACCACGTGAGAAATTTGATGGTCTGTCGAGTGACAGGATGGGACGAGCGTCTTTTGAATCTGCCCGATACGGCAAAGAACGAGATTCTCAAGCAGTCTGAACAGTTTTCCGAACTCGACCTCATTCGCTTCTACGACCTGGTGAACAAGGCCGAGAACGATCTTCGTTGGAATTCCCATCCCTGGGTCCACCTGGAAATGACCCTCATGAAGTTGATTGAACTCACTCGCCTGCCCAGTTTAGAAGATGTGATTGCCAAACTGGAGCGGGGAGAAAAAATCGGAAAGTCATCCCCGAAAGGCGGTTCTGTCCAATCGGGTGAGACGGGAGCGCGCTTTCCAGCCGCCAATAAGAGTCCAGGGAGCAAAGACAAGAAGGGCAACCAGTCGGGAGCAGCCTCTGAAACCGTAACACTCCCTGAAGCTGAAACGACCCAAGAGGAAGAGGCTGTCTCTGAAAATCCGTTGATTTCTCATCTGCTTTCGGCCGTCCAGACAGAGAGCATTCGTCTTTACTCCTCCTTGCAGGCCGCCTCCCGAACTACTCTTGACAGTGAGAAGCTTCTCATTTCCTTCCCTCAAAGTGAGGCCTTCCATCAGGGGGAGGTCCTGAGGTCAGACCATCAGGATCTGCTGTCCCGACTGTGTGCTAAAATCCTAGGCTCGGCACCGGAAATTGAAGTCCGACTGGAAGAGCCCCCCAAAGAACAACCCGATCCGAAGGAAGACCCCAGAGTGAAGACGTTTATTGAGACCTTTCCAGGCAAGGTGATTGTGGAGAAAGAAAATGCAGACTAAGAATCTTCAGCAGTTGATGAAACAGGCTCAAAAGATGCAGGAGAAGCTGGAATCCCAGATGGGAGACCTCCGGATTGAGGCCAGCAGCGGAGGTGGAATGGTTCAGGTGAGCATGGACGGGAAAAAGCAGCTTCTCTCCATCGCCATAGAGCCGGAATCCGTGGATCCGGATGATGTGGAGATGCTTCAGGATCTCATCCTGGCTGCCGTGAACGAGGCGGCTCGGAAAGTAGATGAAGCCTTGAGTGATCATCTCGGTGGAATGACTCAGGGTCTCCTGGGCCACTAGTCCATGACGAAACAAGCAAATCCCGTGCAACGACTCATTGACGAATTCAAGAAGTTGCCGGGCATTGGACCCAAATCAGCCCAGCGACTGGTTTTTCATCTGATTCGCAGACCCAATGAAGACTGTGAAAAGCTGGCCGAAGCCGTTTCCCATCTGAAGGGGAGTTTGGCGCTCTGTTCCGTCTGCAACAACATCACCGAGGTGGATCCCTGCCGGATCTGCAGCGATTCCAACCGCGATCCCAAGGTGATCTGTGTTGTGGAGGAACCTTGCAACATCCTTTCCATTGAAAAGACCGGAGTTTATAAGGGGCACTATCACGTTTTGCACGGTGCGATTTCTCCCATTGATGGCATCGGTCCGGATGAACTGAAGCTGAAAAATCTACTTGACCGGCTCAAAGGGAGTCAGGTCGAGGAAGTGATCGTGGCCACCAATCCCACCAGCGAAGGCGAAGCCACCGCCCTCTATCTCTCCAAACTCGTCAAGCCCTTGAATATTAAGCTCAGCAGAATCGCTTCGGGAGTTCCGGTTGGCGCTGATCTGGAATACATCGATGCCGCCACTCTTTCCCGCTCACTGTTGGGAAGACAACCGATCTGAGCGCGCTTCGCGCGCAGAAAATAGAAAAGAGAGAAAAGAAGGAAGAGAATTTGTTTGGAATTTGGAATTTGAGGTTTTGAATTTCCGCTGACCCGCGGTCAGCGGTCTGCGGTCTGTGGTGCTAAAATAGGTCCACATGCTGAAAGTTCGCTTTTTTGCCTCCCTGAAAGACTTGGTTGGGGAGTCTGAAATGGAGATGCAACTGGAGCAGGAGACCTCAGTCCGAGATATCTTCCAACGATTGGAAACCCGTTTTCCTGAGATCGAAAAGTACAAATCGATCATGTTGGTTGCGGTGAATATGGAGTACGCGGATCTGGATGCCACGGTCACTCCCGGTGATGAAGTCTGCTTCTTTCCTCCGGTGAGCGGAGGGACAGGATGATTCGAATCGTCGAAGGCAAAATCGATCGGGAAGAGATTGTCCAATCCGTTGCCACTCCGGAATCAGGAGCGATCGCCACCTTTGACGGTACAGTTCGCAATCATGCTCGGGAGAAGCCGGTCACCCATCTTCATTACGAGGCTTTCCCGGAGATGGCCCTCAAGGAATTGGAAAAGATCCGAGCTGAGGCCATGCAGCGTTGGTCCCTGAACGGTTTGGCCATCGTCCACCGGGTAGGACGCATGGAGATCGGTGAAAGCAGCGTATTTATTGCGGTTTCCTCAGCCCATCGGAAAGATGCCTTCGAGGCCTGTCGCTTCGCGATTGATACCCTGAAAACGACCGTGCCGATCTGGAAGAAAGAACACTACCAGGATGGCGAGGTGTGGATTGAGGGCTACGGTCAATGAAGGCTACAGTCATCACCATCAGCGACGGCTGCTATCACAAAAAGAGAGAAGACACTTCCGGGCAACTGCTCTCCCAGATGCTCACAGCGAACCAGTGGGAGGTGGTCGGTACCCACATTGTGCCCGACGAGTTGTCCCGGATCCAGGAACAAATCCTGGATCTCAGTCAGGATGGGGAAATTGATCTCATCGTCACCACAGGTGGAACAGGCCTTGCTTCTCGAGATGTCACCCCTGAGGCCATCCAACCCCTGTTGGAGAAAGAAATCGCCGGACTGCCTGAACTCATGCGTCTGCGCGGCCTGGAGAGTACCGATTTTGCGGCGCTTTCGCGATCTCTAGCCGGAACCCGAGGAACAACCCTGATCTTGAGTCTTCCAGGAAGCCCAAAAGGGGCTACCCAATCCCTTCAGGCAGTTCTGAAGACTCTTCCTCACGCCGTTGATATTTTGCACGGGCGCACGGACCACAGACCACAGACCACAGACCACAACCGGAAGACCGGCTGAAATTCAAAATTCCAAATCTGACCTAGAACGTGAAACTTGGAACCTGGAACGCGCGCGCTGGGCGCGTGTCTGTGCTAACATAGGGCCTAAAATGAGACAGATTTTTCTTCTGATTCTCGTGCTTTCGGCTTCCTCGGCCCACGGCGAAATTCTCAAAGTCCATATTGATGGAGTCATTGATCCCATCACATCAGAATTTATTAACGATGCCGTCCGGACAGCTGAGGAGATAGAGGCCGAATTCTTGCTCATTGAATTGTCAACCCCAGGAGGCTTGGGGTTGTCCATGCAGGAAATCATCCAAAATATCCTGAACTCCGAGATCCCCATTGTCTGTTTTGTGCAGCCTCAAGGCGCGCGGGCAGCTTCGGCTGGCTTTTTCATTCTCCTGTCCGCCGATGTGGCAGCCATGGCTCCCGGGACCAACACCGGGGCGGCTCATCCCGTCTTCCCTTTCGGGATGGAAGACGAGACCATGCTGGAAAAGGTGACCAACGACGCCCTGGCCAATCTGCGGGCCATTGTCAAAGAGCGTAATCGCAATTATGAGCTGGCCGAAAAGGGCGTGGTGGAAAGCAAAGCCTATACTGCGCGCGAGGCCCTTGAGGGAGGTCTGATTGACCTCGTTGTCGAGAATGAGGAAGAACTCTTAAAGGCGCTGGACGGAAGGGAGATCATCCGCTTCAGTGGGGAGAGTCAGACCATTTCAACCCAGGGCCAGAAGGTGAGACTGCTGGAAATGACGCTTCGCCAGAGAATCCTGTCGACTATCGCCGATCCCAATATGGCACTGCTTCTGGGAGTGATGGGTCTTTTGGGGCTTTATTTAGAGTTTTCGAACCCGGGCTTGATGGTCCCGGGGATTGCGGGCGGAATCTGTTTTCTTCTGGCGATGTTGGGTTTTTCGCTCCTGCCCATCAATCTCATTGGAGTGCTGTTGATTCTTTTGGCCCTCGGTCTTTTCATTGCCGAACTGACGGTTCAGGGTTTTGGATTCTTTGGCTTTGGAGGAATCGCGGCCATGACTCTGGGTCTTTTGCTTCTCGTGGATGCACCGAATCCGGAGGTGAGGATTCACTTGGGATCGGCCCTGGCCGTAGCGGGATCTTTTGCCTTTGTTTTGATCTTTTTATTGCGACTGACGATTCAAGCGTACCGGGCAAAGGTGATCACGGGTACAGGGTCTCTGGAGGGTGCCATTGGACAGGCCCGCAGTCAGGTGGATCAAGACGGAGGCAAGGTTTTTGTGAGCGGGGAATGGTGGGAAGCCGTTTCTGATCAGCCGATTCCCGAAGGGAGTCAAATTCGAGTCTTGGGATCGACCCATTTGATCCTGAGTGTGGAACCTCATCCACAGCCGAGTTTAAAATCAAGCGAGTAACCGGGTCTCATTGCCCGGCTTCTCGGAAAGGAAGGCACAAATGCAGTCAGCACTTATTGTTCTTGTCATTGTCGTTCTCTATATTCTCTCTTCCATCAAGATTCTCCGGCAGTATGAAAAGGGAGTCATTTTTCGTTTGGGTAAGCTGTTACCCGTGCCCAAGGGACCGGGGGTCATTCTGGTATTTTGGCCTATAGATCAAATGGAAAGAGTCAGCCTGCGAACGGTGACTTTCGATGTACCGGCTCAGGATGTGATTACCCGGGACAACGTGACCGCCAAGGTCAACGCCATTGTTTATTTTCGCGTGGTGGATGCCAACCGGGCGATTGTCAGCGTGGAGAACTATCTTTATGCCACTTCCCAGCTGGCTCAGGCAAGGCTGAGATCGGTCCTGGGTGAAGTGGAGCTGGATGATTTGCTGAGCAAGCGGGAGGAGTTGAACGAGCGGTTACAGTCGATTTTGGATCTATCGACCGATCCCTGGGGGATTAAGGTTTCGATGGTAGAGGTGAAAACGGTAGACCTGCCGTCGGAAATGCAGCGAGCGATGGCAAGACAGGCTGAGGCAGAACGTGAAAAGCGCGCCAAGATCATTCATGCCGATGGAGAATTCCAGTCTGCCCAAAAACTTTTGGATGCAGCCAGGACGTTGGCTCAAGAACCCCTGACCATACAACTTCGATATCTGTCGACTTTGACGGAGATTGGAATGGAGCAGAATTCCGTCATCGTTTTTCCCCTTCCCATCGACATGATCAGTCACTTTTTCGACAGATCCCAACAGCCCAAGAAAGAAGAATAAGGGCCGCGCAAGCCCCTTCAGCAAACGTTGCCCTATTATTTATGACACGAGGTGTTCAGTGAAGCGCAAACTCAGCCCTGAGGAATCCATGACACTTTACAGCGTCCTGGTGGGGTTCATTTTCATCTTTTACCTGCTGGGACTTTTCATCGGGAAGAATCAGTTCGTGGAGGCTCGCACGAACGATACGAACCTCCCGCTTTCCGAGACACCTGTCCAGGATTTAAAACCTGAGCTGGACTTTTACCAGCGGGTGACGGGTCCCGAGGATGCCGAAGAGGAAAATGGACCTGTTGAAGAGGTCTCTCCTGTTTCAGAGGAGAACCTCAGGGAAGAAACGTCTGCGACCGTAGAAGCTTCCAAGCCAGGCCCCCTCAGTGCCTATACCATTCAGGTGGGGGCCTTCACCCGTGAGGTGGATGCCCGGCAAACTCTAGTTCGTCTGGAAGCCAAGGGCCATTCTGCCATTGTGAGGAATACCACGGGCGAAGATCTGTACTATCTTGTCTGGGTGGGCGAGTTTGAGACTCCGCAGCAGGCCGCCGAGATGAACGAGTTGCTTCGACAGGATGGCTTTTTAACCTATATCAAGAAGATTTCGGTTTCGGGTCCAACCCCTTGAGTCATAGCCTGCATTTCTCACACCTGATCGTAGCGAGGCAGTGGGGATGGTTGTGGATGCAAGGCTTGCGACCCGCAAGCGGGTGCCCCGAGGCCCCCGGAAACGTACTCTCTGCAGTACGGTCAGTGTCTCGCTTCATAGGTATGATGACGTTTGCTGATGGGGCTTGTGAGGGGAGATCAAGGAGCAAGGAGAAGGCGATGCAGGGACATCGACGACGACGAGCGACACAGAGATCGCCCGCAACCCCCATCAGCCCGAAGGGTGGCGGCGGGACGGCATCCATTTCTTTGTCGTTCCTCCTCCACGATGTCACTGACATCGTGTCGTCGTCGCTTCGCAAACTCGACGCCGTCGCGCTCGCCACAAACAGCACCATATTTATGAAACGAGGCACTCAGGAGGCCGACCGAGTGAAACGCAGCAGGCGCGGCCAGATCCGCTGCCGGAGTAGATTCGGTGTGAGCAATGCAGGCTAGACGTCCTCTCTATGGTGTGTTGCTGTCCCTGATCTCGGGTACGGCACTTTGGCTTTCCTTTTACAGTCCCCTTTTTCCTTTGGCCTGGGTCGGCTTGGTGCCCTATCTCTATTTTCTTTTGAAAAGACCTGCCTGGAAGTGGGTGTTGATCGGTCATGGACTCATGGTGCTGGTTTACCTGGGAGGGGTTCTGTACTGGATTCCCCGGGTGCTGGTGGTTTATGGCAATCTGAGCTGGCTGGTGGCTTTGCCGATATACCTGCTCATGTTGATCACCTTGAGTGTGGCTGTTTTGCCCTTTTCTCTGTTGACCCGCTGGGCGGCCGAGAAGTCGGTTTCAGTGACCCTGCTGTGTGTTCCCGGTTTCTGGCTCTTGACGGAGTTGTGCCGGAATTATTTTCTTCTCAATGGATTTCCCTGGGCTCTGCTCGGGTACTCCCAATATTCCTACTCCTGGATCGTGCAGGTAGCAGACGTCTCTGGAGTGTATCTTGTCTCCGTACTGGTCATGGCCGGGAATGCCGCACTTCTGGGCGCACTGTGGTTCAAGTCTTTCCGACCTCTTGTGTTCTTTGCCCCACTGTTTCTGGTCGCCAATCTGTACGGCGCATACTGCCTGAACTATTGGCAGCCCGACTCAGGATCTGTCCTGAAAGTGGCTTTGGTCCAGCCCAATATTGGGTTGTCCGAAGGAAGGGAATACTACGCAGATAAATATTTCAATACCCTGGCCGGCTATTACCAGCAGGCCGCAAATGAGGGTGCCCAATGGGTCATTTTCCCGGAGGCTCCCAATCCCTTCCTCTATGAGCAGGACTTTTACTTCACGAGTTTCTGGAAGCGGCAGACCGCTACCCATGGAGCCTACCTGCTGTTTAACAGCGCGCTGGTGGAGACCGACCCGGAGGTCCATTACTTCAACAGCGCCGTGCTTCTGGGCCCCCAGGGGGAGGAAGTGTATCGCTATCACAAGACTCACCTGGTTCCCTTTGGTGAATACGTTCCTCTGGCCGACTGGCTGGGACTGCTCTTTGAACCTCTGGTGCAGGAGGTGGGTGGCTTTTCGCCTGGTCAGGAGCTTCGAATTGGAGACATCTCGGGAACCCGTTTTGCCACCTTGATCTGCTATGAAGGGATCTTTCCGGAGCTCAGCCGGGAGTGTGTCCGCCAGGGCGCGGAAGTTTTGGTGATTCTCACCAATGATTCCTGGTATGGCCGCACCGCCGCACCCACTCAGCATCTCCAAATGGCCGCTTTTCGTGCCATAGAGACTCGTAAACCGCTTCTTCGCTCTGCCAACAGCGGTTATTCGGTCATCATCGACCCTCTGGGCCAACAGGACCGGAAGATCGGACTTTTCGAGGAGGGAATGCTCATCACCGAAGTTACCGGGAACAATTACCGCTCCATTTACTCTTATACAGGGGAATGGATTAATATAGTGCTGGTGGGAGTTACACTCATGTTGGCTCTAGGGGGGCGCTTTCGAACATCAGATTCTCAGGGATCGAAGAAATCGAAAAGGAAATAAGCACTGTGGAGGACCTTCAGGAACACTACCATAATCTGAAAAAGCGGATCACTCACCTCTGGGAGTATCTTTGACGTAGAAGGAAAGCGTAGTGAGCTGGGGAAGATTGAGGTGCGGATTGCTGATCCTGCCTTTTGGGGAAACCCCGAGGATTCACAAAAGCAACTCTTGAAGAGGCGAAGCCATCTGGAAGAGAGTCTTGAACTGGCCGAGCAATATCGAAGTTCTCTGGGTGATCTGGCTGCCTTAATTGAACTTCAGGACGAGGGTGAAGACGTCACCTCCGATCTTCAGGAAGAACTTTCCAGGCTGGAAAAGAGCCTGTCGGAAACCGAGTTGCAGACTCTCCTTTCTGGCCCACACGATCGGAATGATTCCATCGTGACGATCCATCCCGGTGCCGGTGGGACGGAGAGCCAGGATTGGGCTGAGATGCTGCTGCGCATGTACCTGCGTTGGGCTGAAAAGCGCGGCTATCGCACAGAGGTCACCGATTACCAGGCGGGTGAGGAGGCGGGGATTAAGTCCGTCACATTTCTGGTAGAGGGGGAGTTCGCTTACGGTTATCTGGCCTCGGAAATTGGGGTCCACCGGCTGGTCCGGATCTCTCCTTATGATGCCGCTGGCCGACGACACACTTCGTTCGCTTCGGTCTTCGTCACTCCGGATGTTGAGGAAGAAATCGATATTGTGGTTGACGAAAAGGATCTCAGGATTGATACCTATCGGTCCTCGGGGGCGGGCGGACAGCACGTCAACGTGACCGACTCTGCAGTTCGGATCACTCACAGTCCCAGCGGGATCGTGGTGCAGTGTCAGAATGAACGCTCCCAGCATCGGAATAAAACCACAGCCATGAAAATCCTCAAGTCCAGGCTCTATGAGTTGGAGATGGAAAAGAAGAGGAAGGAACTGGATCAACTGGAGGACAGCAAAGCCGACATCGCTTGGGGGAGCCAGATTCGATCGTATGTTCTGCACCCCTATCGTCTGGTGAAGGATCATCGAACCAAAGTGGAAATCGGAGATGTCGATTCCGTTTTGAATGGGCAGTTGGATCCCTTCATCAACGAATACCTGAAAAAAAAGAGTGAAGAAAAAAGTAAGGTAAAGAGGTCTTAAATGGAAGAGCCGGAAGAACGTCAGACGACGGAAGAGGAATCCCAGTTGCCCGAGATCAGCTCCGAGCACCTGCAGGAGCAGATCGAGTTGGTTCGACAGCTGGCCTCTGCTGCACCGCCGGTCTTCCGTGAGCGGCCTCTGCCCGGTTGGAAACAGGTCGTCTATCCGGTTCTGGTTTTCGGAGTACTCTTTTTCGTGGTGTTCCTGCTGATTTTCGACCGAAGCCGTCTCCAGCTGATTGCCTTGATGGGGGAAGGCTGGAGCAGTACTTACGGTCACCGGCAAGACGAGGTCTTTCGACTGCCTCCTCCTCCACCCAAGGCTGTTCAAACCCGCGTCGTGATTCCAACCGGGCGGGTCATTATCGGTGGAGCCGAAGAGGAAGAGGCGGGTGTGCTTATTCTGGATAGACAACTCCCTGTGCTGGGGAAAGAACAAGGTGAGGAAGCTCCAGCTGCCATTATCCTGGCCAAGAACTCCTTTAATGAAGCTGCCTACAACCTCTTGACGGCGACATCGGAGACTGCCGGTGAGCTGACCAGGAACAGTATTCCCGAGTTTGATTTTGAAGACTGGAGACCGGTAAAGGACGATCCACCGGTGGCCTGGATTGATCTGGTGGTGACCCGCGTTTCCGATGGAGAGCTGGTCCATCTGATTTGGTCCGTCAACACGGAGACGGAAATGATGAGCCCCCTCAGTCAAGCCGCCCGGGACCTGGAAGCTTCTCGATAAAACTCTCGCCGGGACCGTCAGGATTGCAAAGACCTCTGGAATGTGTGAGGCACTCCTGCTCGTACTTTCGTGACTTCGTGTTTCAAGCGCAGGAATGTGGGGAGGCACCTTTGTGTCTCGCTCCTTGATCTCCCCTGGCAAGTCCCATCAGCAAACGTCATCGTATTTATGGAACGAGACACGTTCTGTGCCGAATCCGCACGAAAGCACGAAGTGAGGTGCCTCCCACTTTCCAGAGGTGCTTGCCACTCGTGGCAAACAGCACTGGAAGGTCGAATGGCTGCAGCAGACAGTTGACGAATGGTCCGGGCTAATCCCTTTCCTTAGGAGGGATTTCCCGAAGCTGCTAAAATGCCTTCTATCAACCAGGAGAGAGCTGCTTAAAATGGGCCAGTCTTCGAAAATAGAAACATCCCCGAGAATCGAAGAGGAATTAGAGGTTTTTTCCCAATACCTCAAGAAGAGCGGATTGAAAATGACGCGTCAGCGCCGGTTGGTGGTAGAGAGCTTCCTGTTGGCAGGAGGCCATCTGAGCACGGAGGAGCTCTACGAACTGGTCAAGAAGAAGGATGCAAAGCTTGGCTTTGTAACCGTCTTCAGAACTCTAAAGACTCTGGCCGATTGTGGTCTGGCGCGGGAAACCGTTCTCCATGAAGGCCCCACCCGCTTTGAGCATACCTACAAGCGGCCTCACCATCATCACCTTGTGTGCGTCGAGTGTGGGCGCACTATTGAGTTTCTGAGCCCTCAGGAAGAACTCATTCACGAAGAAATCACTTCCGAGTACGGCTTCAAGCCGGTGAGCCATAATCTGCAGATCTTTGGAGTCTGCCCGGACTGTCAAAAAAAGCAGAAAAGCAGTCAAGAGACGGTGGATTCCGATTTGGTGTTTGCGCGAGATGCGTTAAAGATTGCTATGGCCACCGAAAGAAGAGGCATGAACTTCTACAAAACAGCCTCGCAAATCGTCACTCACGGGTCCACTAGAAAGACCTTTCTCAAGATGCTCGATGAAGAAAAGGGACATCTCAGTCGGCTGCAAGGAGAGTGGAAGCGGCTCATGAAGAAGGACAGGAACCTGCTAACAGCACCCGTTTTTCTGCATTTTGATTATGAAGCCCTGGAAAAAATCTTCCCCTCCCGGAGTGAAGTCAAGGAAAAGCTGAAAACCAACCTCCGTGAAGTCGATGCTCTTGAATTGGCGATGAAGATGGAGATGGAGGCTTTCCGATTCTTTACCGACTACGGTGATCGATTCAATGACACCAAGGGCAAAGACATCTTCCTGCAGTTTGCCGCCGAAGAAGAGGAGCACTACCGGATCATCAAGAGGGAATTTGACCGGCTAGTGGCCGGCGGCTAAAGGCACAGGCGGCCTGCGGCCGGAAATTCGAAATCACAGCCGGCAGACCGGCTGAATTCCTAAATCCCAAATTCCAAACAAATCACAACTCACAAATCCTAAATTCCAAACCTCACAGCTGACGTCTAGAGAGTTTTAGCAGCCGCGCGCTTTTTAGAAGGGTTTCTTATTTAGTGCTTGAAATTTGTGATTTGTTTGAAGTTTGGTATTTGGGATTTGAGTTTTCCTCTGACCGCCGGCCTTCGGTCGGGCGGTCAGAGGCTGTTGTTACAATTTCCAGGTGAAATTTCACTGGAGTCTTCTCTCGAGTTTCCCTGAGCAAATCCAATTACTGGCCACTGAGTTGGAAGTTTCCCCACTGGTCGCTCAGCTGCTGCTTCAGCGGGGGTTTGAAGATCCTGAGCAGGCTTGGAAATTTCTCAAACCCAGCCTGGAGGACCTTCATGATCCCTACTTGATGAAAGATATGGGTCGTGTCGTTGATCGTATTTCTCAAGCCCGGGATCTGGGAGAGAAAATACTGATCTATGGGGACTATGATGTCGACGGAATTACCTCTACCGTAATCTTGAGGAGGGCCCTGGAAATGCTGGGGGCCTCGGTCGGCTTTTACCTGCCCCGGCGACTGGAGGAAGGATACGGCGTTCAGAAGGCTGTATTGAAAAAGGCTTCTGAAGATGGGTATCGTCTCATTATTACTGTTGACAACGGGATCCGGGCCTTTGAGGCAGCGGATGTGGCCCGTGAGTTGGGACTCGACCTGATCATCACCGATCATCATATTCCCGATAGCTCCTATCCCGATGCCTATGCCATATTGAATCCCCAGCGCAAGGATTGCCCTTACCCGGACAAGAATCTAGCTGCGGTAGGCGTGGTCTTCAAACTGGTTCAAGCCCTTTTCCGAACCGCTGGCCGAGAAGGCGTCATCCGCCATTTTCTGAAACTGGTCGCCATTGGAACCATCGCCGACGTGGTTCCGCTGTTGGGAGAAAATCGAATTTTGGTTCGGTTTGGTCTGGAAGGGTTGGCCCATCCGACAAATCTCGGGCTCAAGGCCCTTCTCAGTGGTTCCGGAGTTCAGGGAGAAGTGGATTTTTCCGATGTGGGTTTCAAGCTTGCACCCCGAATCAATGCGGTGACCCGAATGGGTGGTGGCCGTGAGGTAGTGGATCTGTTCAGTGTCGATGATCAAGCCGATGCCCAGGCCATCGTGCAGGAAATGAACCTCAAAAATTCGCTCAGAAAGCAGGAGGAAAGGCGTATTCTGAGTGAGATTGAAGATCGATTGCAGCAGGATCCCGAGGCCTTTTCCGGAAAGTTTTTGACCGTGGCTGGCCGGCACTGGCATCGTGGAGTCATAGGAATCGTGGCCGCCCGACTGGCGGAACGCTTCTATCGTCCAGTGCTGGTTCTGTCCATTGAGGATTCCTTTTGTCAGGGATCAGGACGCAGTATTCCGGATTTCAACCTCCTTGAGGCGTTGGATGAGTGTCGTGATCTTTTTGAGCAATATGGCGGGCATGCTCAGGCAGTGGGTTGTCGCCTGGGTGAAGAGTTCTGCAAACCCGGTAAGGTGGATGAGCTGGCCCGCCGACTGGAAAAATATGCTTCTGAAAAACTACTTTCCGAGAATCTGGTTCCGTCCCTTCGTATTGAGAGTTTTCTGTCCAACCAGGAAATTAACCTCCCCCTTTTCGAAACGGTCAAACAACTAGCTCCTTTCGGCAGGGGAAACCCGGTCCCGGTATTTGCATCAAAGAAGATGAGCGTTGTGGGCGGGCCCTGGGTCCTGAAGGACCAGCACCTGAAGTTGCAGGTCCAGTGCAACGGTTCTCGAGTGGACGCCATCTGGTGGAAAAATGGTGCTCTCGCTGATAACATTACCGTCGGTTCTCAAGTAGATTTAGCCTATACGATGAGCCGGGACAATTACCTGGGAAAAGACAAGTTGTTGTTGACCATCCGTGATATGCAGCTTCCTTGAGTTGTGAAGTGATTCATGGCCTCAATGGCATCATTCCCCTTGGGACTTGGCTCATTGATATTTTTTCGCACTCACCGAGGGTGAAAGGGTAAGCTTTCAACTCCCCTCCGCCTTCCTTTACGGCCTTTCTAATTGGGTCGAGCCGATAGGGTTCCTCCTTGACCTTCTCAATACCCTTTGGGGTCCACTGTAACAGTGTGATGGAGCTTGGTGTCATTGAGCCCCCAATTCACCCTAGGGGACACCAAGATTAC
>CBDUTA010000047.1:0-14702 GCA_965369785.1 uncultured bacterium | reverse complement strand
GTATCCTTCCACAGGAACTCAAAGTCCATCATGAGTTGGAAGATCGCACCCACCACCTGGCAAAACATCGGCCCCAGATCCGATGCAGGATCCTTGGTACGATGAATCTTAGGCGAACCCATGAAGGTCTGGCAGACCTTGAAATGTCTTCCGATGGCGATGGTGGTCATCCAGATATCGATCCCAAAGTTAGAAATATCCTCGCTCCAGGTTTTCTCCACCAGGTAGCTGCGGGCCAACTTTCCGGATATACCGAAATCTCCACCTATAGGCTGGCGAACCCGTAGTCCGTACAGGGTTCTCACCAGAGGATAGGCGATGTTTTTGGTAATGGTCCCATCGTATTTATGCCGGGTGTAGATCGGGACCACATAGTCATACCCGTCAAAAAGGGGCTCAGCCAGATGCTGAATCCAACTGTGGGTCATGCTCTTGAGATCGGCATCGACAGTAACGATGGCCTTGGCCTTCAACTCGGAGGCTACTTCAAAAAGGTTGCGTAGATTATGCCCTTTGCCCTTCACCTCTTCAGGTGTGGAAACATAGATTTTGGGTATCTTGGTTGGTGTACCCAGGAATGCTTCCTGGGTACCGTCCGATGAATGGTTATCCACGTTGATAATGACGGAAGAATGTGCTGAAAAGTGTTTGAGAAGACCCTGACTGGCCATTTCAACGGGAACCGCAATGGAATCGGCTTCATTGTAAGAGGGGATGCCCACCACGATCTCGGCAGAAGTGACATGATCGGGATTTGCTATTTCGGAAATCATCCAGGGGAAGTGTAGCGTAAGCCTATGTCTTATCTAATCAGGCTGCCTTTGAGAGGGAGGCCTCAGCGCTGAGCCTCTTGTGTTCTCGGACAATTGCCACCACAATGACGAGCCAAATCAGTGTGAAGATGACGTTGGCGATGGCGTAGCTTTGGATCCCGAAGGCCAGCTGTACGCCTAGAAACACGACCCCGGCCTGCAACATATCTCCGACCCGCCAGAAAAAGGTGTCAATCGCTGCCTTGGCCTTGTACTTGGCCTCCCGGCTGGTCAGCAGGAAGAGGGCTTGACCGGCGGTTTTATTGATGGAGTAATCGGTGCTGTTTTCGAGCATCTTCACGATCCGGATGACGCCCAGGATGGGCGTAACGATCATCAGGACGTAGCTGCCCAGGGCCAAGCAGGGCAAGATGAAGAGCGCTCCCCGGACCCCGATGTATTTGAAGATTCGGGAGACCAGGAACATCTGGAATAAGAGGCCCAACAAGTTGACCCAAAAATAGAAATCGCCAAAGAATTGCCCGATTATCACCTGTTGCTCGGCGCTTTCGGCGGTTAGCTGTGCAACTGAAGCGAGCACCACCTTGTCCAAAATGAACCCGCCGGTGGTGTTCACCACATTGAGCAGCAAGACCGCAATCGCAATCAGAAGCAAATACCGCTGCGAAAAGACGAGTTTGAATCCACCCTCTTTTCCCAATGGCTTTTCGGCAGCCGAGGCTGTTTCCGGGGTGGCCCTTTCCCGCTCGCGGCGGTGAACAGCATGGCTGATCACAATACCGATCCCGAAACCGACTGCGGCCACCAGCATGAGCGCGTATGGTGCCGTGGCAGGGTCAAATTGACCGAACAGCCAGCCGGCCATCTCCGCCCCCAGCACGGCGCCCAGCGAGCTTCCCACTCCAACCACAGGAAACAGCCGCTTGCCCTGTTCTTCAGTAAAGAGATCGTTGGCGAAGGCCCAAATTTGGGCGATCACGAGGAGACTAAAGATGCTGACCCAGATAAAGAAGACCGCTCCGACCTGAACTCCGGCCACACCCAAGAGGTAGAAGATTCCGAGATGAGAGATGAAAAACAGTGTGACCCAGGTGATGAGCCGAATCCGGTTGACCCGAGCCGCGAAGCCGCCATAGGCAGGCACCAGGACGAGCAAGATCACCGCCGTCGCAGCGTAAAGGTAAGCTTTGACCTCTGCTCCACCTTGGGTCAGGACCAACGCGTCCCGCACGGGCTTCAGAAGGTAATAGGAGAACAGCACCAGAAAGACATTGAGCGAGAGAAGCAGGACCGTGAACCCCTCACCCGCCTTCACCTGGGCGAAAATCGAAAGAGCACGCTCCAGAAGCCCCCGCCTGCCCTCCGAAATCGGTATCGGTGTCGACTCCATATCTCAGGTGCTCACTTCTTCATTTGCCGGTTTGGAGCCTTCCCATCAACTCCAGTCAGCGCCGAATATACAGGACTGCAGTGAATCTCACAATGCTGGCTAACCTGACTTCTTAAGGATTTCAGCCAGGTTCAGCTCAATCGACTGATTGGAGTGCATGAGCTCGGAAAGAATCTCTTCTCGGGATTGAATCTTCTCTCTTCTTCGCTTGCGATCATCTTCCAGGAAAGGCCACAAGCTCTTTCGGATCGCCTCGGGAAGGATGGTCTCCAGATACTCCAGGGCCGT
The DNA here is from genome assembly GCA_965369785.1 of uncultured bacterium. Lineage (GTDB taxonomy): Bacteria > Acidobacteriota > UBA6911 > RPQK01 > JADFOI01 > JADFOI01. Next base: position 12,251 of record CBDUTA010000047.1, on the reverse strand, counting down.
GCCCTTGAGATCTCGGTTATCGGTGTGCAAGCCGCGAAAGGCGATCTTCAGTGGTTCTTTCGGCAAAGCCAACGAAAGGATAGTGAAGACGTGCTCCAAGCTTCGACTGGAGCGCTGTCGCAGAAAGTCATCCACCAGGGGTGACGACTCATCATCATCCTCGAGCTGATCGAGCAGCCGGTGGCTTTCCCACACTCTCCTGCCCACCGCCACTTCACGGAGAACCGCTGAAAAAACCTTTGCTCTTTCGAGCTTGATCTCCGAACTGTTGTTTAGAATATGGGCCAGGGCCCGCCCGCTTTGGAAGCGAACCTCAAAGCGAGTGTCCTTCAGACCGGTCCAGAGCCCGACTACGGCTTGCTGGGAAGAACTGTAGCTGAGGACCCGGGGAATACGGCGTCGAATGGCAAAATCCTGCTGAGGGTCAGCCAGAACATCAACCAGCTGGCCGGTAATCACCGGCGCCACCTGGCGCAAGGCTGCGATCGCCTCTCGACACACTTCGTCCCATGCCAAAAGGGGAATCACGTGGGCTACCAGAGGAAGCTCAAGAACTGACTGAGCCAGCAGGGCACGGATCGGTTGCGCTTTTCCTGAACGGAGATGGACAATCTGCTGAACCATGGGATCCAAGGGAACGGGGGAGGTGTCTGACTCCGCCCTGAGCACCTCCTTCCCGGGATCGGTCGACTGCTGGGAGCTTATGGATTTGGAAGCCTGAAGTCCCAGCCCTCGCAGATCAAGGGAGACCATGGTTTGCACCATGGTCTGGCGGGTTGTCTTGTCTTCGATTTGCAAAGGGTCGAGTTCCACGGCACGGTTGAGCAAACTCTTTTCCAAAGCTCCGATGTAACCTTGATGCAGGCTCCTGGCAACCACCAATCCCACCCCGGCGATGAGAGCTGCCGAAATCAGCATGGCGGAATGAGCAATCTGGGGTCCCATAAACAAAATCAGGCGAACCGTGCCTCCTCCCAAGGCATCCCCAAGGCGCTGAAAGCCGACGTCGATCAAAGACTTGGTAGCGCGTTTTTCCCTCAGTGAGATCGGCGTATAGAAGAGCTCGTATCCGGAGCGGAACAAGGAACTGCGCAGGACAGCCTCTCCGGCCCGAGCCAGGGTCGCGCTGGCCAAGCCGGGAGCAAAAAGAACACCCAGGGCCCCAACCCCAACGGCAACGGGGAGAGTCGCCACCGTCTTTGCCAACCCCAGCTTCTCCAGTGAGACTCGGCCAAGACCGGTCTGAAAGAGAAAGGTCATCAAACCGGTGGCCATGTAGAACACGGCGAAGAAGCGCATCAGATCCTCACCCTGTTGATAACGGGCAGCTGCCTGGGCTTTGAACACGTAATCGATCAAGGCTGCACTCACGGTGCCCAACAGGACCATCACCGCCAGGCTGCGCAGATAGGATTCCTGGGCCACGATCCGAAATCCCGAACGGGTAGGCTGGGAAGGTGGGTCAACAACCGGAGGACTAGCGACTCGAGGAGGACCAGTACCAGGAAGCGGCCTTAAGACACCCAACCTCCAGGCACAGAAAAGATGCATCAGGGCCAGCAGCGGAAGCATCGTCGATACACTCAGAAGAACGGCTACTCTTTCGGCCAGGATCCCACCGACCAGACCTCCTACAGTTGCGGCGCCGGCAATACGGCTGATCCGTTTCTTGGCCGTCCGGGGATCGAACCGCTCATTGATGATGGACCAGAATCCTGAGATCAGGAAGGAACCGAGCACGGCCAGGTGAAGATAAACGGCAACTGCTGCCAGCCGTGGACTCATGGAAAGCAGCCACCATTCGGCCAGCAGAAAGACCGCACTGAGCCCAAAGCTCCAGGGAACAAAGCGCTGCGGGCTGAGACGCGGCATAGCCTGCGAGAAACCCACAATGGTAGCGATGGAAAACAGTGACGCTCCAATGAGCATGACCGGCAAGGCAGTGATGTCAAAATTGGAAAGAAACAGGGCATCGCGGGTGGCTCGTCCTCCCACGTGGTTGGCAATCATGACAGCGGCCACCAGCATGGTAGCGGTAACAGCCGCATCCGGTTGTTTGTGCTCCGACTGATTGGGGACTGTTCTCTGCCCGTTCAAGCTTCTCTTTCCCTCAAAATTTTCATATACTTTTTCAATTCTTGCCTTATATTGTAGTACCGGAGCGAAAAGCATACCTCATGAAAGTGATCTGTCGGATACTTTTTGTAGCGTTTCTGCTCCCTCAGCTTCCGTTTCTAGCAGCACAAGAATCCCCTAACCCGGATAGCCGGGCCGAGGAGTTAAGAGAGCGCCGCCGTCAGAAGGGTCAAGAGATCGTCCCCCCGAAAACCAGTGGGGTCGTAAAAGCCTTCATTAAGATGGAAAAGGGCGAAATTATTCGCCAAATCAAGGCCATCCGCTGGAAGGACTTTTACCCCAAGTTTGGACAGATCAACCCCAATTCAGGCGTTAGTTTCGGAGGCCGTTACTACAAGCGCACCGGTTTGGGTCTGGCTGTGGAAAGCTCTGCAGCCATCTCCTTGACCAGCTACCGGCAGGCCGACTTTCAGTTCGGACGGTTCAACCAGATGGCTCCCAACACTTTTTTGGGCCCGAATGCTTTTGGAGCTCCATTCGACTTTGGAGATGAGCGGCCCGGACAAGTCAAATCCTTCCTCTACCTGGACTTGCGCTATCGCTATTTACCACGGGAACCTTTCTACGGTGTTGGCCTCGATTCCAGCCTGGAAAACCAGACCACTTATTTGCTGGAAGATGGACACTACGGAGCTGTTGCCGGTTACCAGTTTGGTCGTTGGGTGGGAGTTGGGGTGCGCGGCTCATACCTTAAGGTGAACACGGGTCCCGGAACCGATGATGCTTTCCCCGCCATTGGAGACCTGTTTGATGACAACACAGCTCCGGGATTGGCACGGCAGCCCGACTTCCTTCGTTTCGACTCAGCCATCTTCTTCAATTTCATGGACACCCCGGGAAACCCGCACAAGGGCGGAGCTATAGGACTTTCCTATTCGCGATACGATGCGCGCGGCGGAAACGAGCTCGATTTTGACAACCTTGCCTTAGACCTTCGAGGCTATCTTCCCCTGGGTTCAAGGCAGCGAGTTCTGGCGGTGCGCTTTTGGGCATCACGGGACAATGCGGATCCGGGCGGTCGCGTTCCCTTCTACCTGATGGACACTTTAGGAGGAAAGGAGACTTTGCGGGGTTTTAGCCAGTATCGTTTCCGGGACGCCAGGCTCATTTATCTGTCCGCTGAATACCGCTGGGAAGCAGCGCCTGGTATCGAAGGTGCTTTTTTTTACGACACCGGAAAGGTCTTTCCTGAAAGTGAAGACATTGCATTCAAGCACCTGGAACACAACGTGGGTGCCGGCATCCGGTTCAAGGCACTGAATCGGGTGATTTTCCGTTTGGACGTGGGCCGTGGCCGCGAGGGCACGGTCGTCCACTTCCAGTTCGGACCCTCCTTTTGAAGAGGAGTACTTGGATGATGAAGCGTTTCAATCTCTATCTTTGGGTGATCTTAGCGATCGGATCGCTCACCGTCTCGGGCTTTCCCCAGGGAAACACGTTCAGATCGGATGACCCCTTGAAGGCTGATCCTGATCAGTTGCCCATTCCTCAGCCACAAGCCGTCGAGTTGAGCCAGACCATAGACATCCTTGAAAACACTTTTTCTCTTCGCCCCGACAAGGACGCCCCGATCCCTGAGTCCGAGAACACGAACACACTGGGAGAGGTACCCGATTCCAGCTGGTTCACCAATCGCATGAGCCAGAGAGTGATGACCATAGAAGAACTCGTTCGTGGGCCCAATCAGTTGGACGGTCCCGACCGATCTGAACCTTGGGTCATCATTGACGTGAAATCTGAGGGCATCACGCCCGGCTTTACCATCCGCGATGGGAAGGACCAGGTGTATTTCATCAAGTTCGACCCTCCCAAGTACCCCCAGCTGGCCACCTCAACCGAAGTAATCGCCACAAAGTTTTTTTATGCCTTCGGCTATAACGTTGCGGAAAATTACCTCAGCTTCATTCGGCGCCAGGATCTCAGGATTTCTCCTGACGCCCGGTTGGAGGACGATGAAGGAAAAGAAAGACCGGTTCAGGAGTCAGACATTGACAACATCTTCAGATGGGCCTACCAGGATCCTGAAGGCACCACGCCTGTTATTGCCAGCCGCCGGATTCCAGGAATTCCTGTAGGACACTTCACCTATTACGGGACTCGCAGTGATGACTCCAATGATATTTTCCCCCATCAAAATCGCAGAGAACTGAGAGGACTGCGAGTCTTCTCTGCCTGGCTCAACCATGACGATTCGCGCAGCATCAATTCGCTGGATGTCTATGTCGGGAAATCTGGAGAGGGTTCTGTCAAACATTATCTACTCGATTTTGGGTCAACCTTGGGAAGTGGCAGCATCAAACCGCAAAGCCGGCGAGCCGGCAACGAGTACATCATCGAGTGGAAACCGATCGCAAAAGCCGGACTGACTCTGGGGCTCTGGGATCGCCCCTGGCGGCACGTCAAGTACCCGGACTATCCGGCCATCGGTCGCTTCGAAGCCGATTTCTTCCAACCCCAACTTTGGAGGCCCGAGTACCCCAACCCGGCATTCGAGAGGATGCAGCTAACCGATGCTTTCTGGGCCACCCGCATAGTCATGCGCTTCACTGATAAAATGGTCCGGGCCATCGTGGACACAGGCCAGATATCTGATCCTGAGGCCAGCAAATATCTAGTGGAAACGCTGATCAAAAGACGCGACAAGATCATTCGCTACTACCTTCTCAAGATGAATCCGCTGGACGATTTTCAATTGACCGGTGATCCGGGTGCTTCCCTGCGACTGGCATTTACGAATCTAGGCCTGGAAGCCGGACTTGCAGGGACCAGCTCCTACCAGTATCAGTGGTTTCGTTTCGACAATCGGTCGCAAGGACTGGAGCCCGTGACTGAGATCAGGCCTTCAGAAGGGCCTTCCATGGCCGTTCCCCAAGATCCTGGGGCTTATCTTATGGTCCGAATCAAGACTTCCAGCCAAGAGCAACCGCAGTGGAGAAAGAAAGTCGAGGTCTTTATCCGCAACGATTCCTCAAGACCCATGGTTGTGGGTATCGAAAGAGAACAATGAGTTCAAGAGGCTGTCTCAAAAGTCGGTTGGCTCAGGTTTCTTGTGTAGGGGCGCACGGCCGTGCGCCCCGACCAGACCGTAATAAAAAAGCGGGCTTTTGACAGAGTCACTAAGGAATAGGTTGGTCATCAGCTGATTCTTGGTAGGGCAGAGATCCTTCATCCCATTTGACCCATTCGAACTGTTCTTGATTCTGGAAGCGAATCACGCTCTGGTTGGAATCATGGTAGAAGGAAAACTGGGACGGCTCTCCTTCTTCAGACGGATAGTAAATGATGTACAAGATTTTCCCGTCTTCATGATGCTCTTCGATCCGATCAATGGGGTGGGCGGTGACTCCCCATCCCCCGGTTGAGAAAATAACTCGGTCCGCATGGAGCTCGAAATAGCGATCCGCATATCTCTTATCGGCCGTTTTCCACACTCCGATCAGATCCTCGGGCATGCTGACCACCCGGTGGAAGGAACATCCCCAAAAAGTGGTACACAAGGCAATAACGATAAAAACATCCTTCGTTCTCACTGTACTCCCTCTTGGTCCGGTTCCACGGTATAGACGCAGCTCTTGCCCGGGAAACCACGGATAGAGACCTCTCCCAGGGAGGTTGTAGAAAACTGATCTCGAATGAGCTGGTGGGTCTCAGAACTCAGCACCATGCCCGTTTTAAACTTCTTGGTGAGCTCCTCCAAACGGGAGGCTAGATTCACGGTCTCGCCGATGACCGAGTATTCCATGCGTTCCCGGGCTCCCAGGTTGCCGGCGGTCAGGGTGCCGGTGTGCAGGCCAATGCCGATCCGAAGTTCGGGCTGTCCCGGTTCGCTTTCCCTATTCATTTCCTGAACCCGATCGAGCATCTCCAGTGCCGCCTGCACGGCCTTACAGGCACTCGTGGCAGCGGTCTCTCCCAGGGGCACACCGAAAAGTACCAATAACCCGTCGCCCATGAATTTGTTCAAGAAACCTCCATTCTTCAAAATGATCTGGCTCATGGCGGTAAAGTAATTATTGAGCCAGGACAGAACCTCAGCCGAAGGTTTTCCCGCAGTCATGGCGGTAAAATCTCGGATATCCGTAAACACCACGGTGGCTTCCATCTCCTGCCCGGCAAGTATAATTTCCCCTTGCCTATGAACGATTTCGGCAGCCACTTCAGGAGAAACGTAGCGCTCGAACAAACTGATCAATTCTCTCTGCTCATGGACCAACCCCGCATTGGTGAGCGCAACGGCCACCTGATCAGCAACTTGACGGCCATAGCTTAAATCCTCCTCACTGTGGGCGGACCCGGCCAGGTGACCCAGGCTGATAATTCCCGATAACTCATCTTTGACGAAAACGGGCAAAACCGAGATCGATTTCATCCCCTGCTCCGCCAGAGGGGACAGATAACGGGGAAGATGGGTATCTACAGGGATGGTGACACTGTCCCGATGGTTGTCAAAAGTCTGGATCTCCTGGGAGGTCAGTTCCCCGGTCACCACCTGTTTCACACCCAGGGCCTTGGCGACATAGGTACGGGCCGCTTCAGTTCCGTTGACATTGAGGAAAGTGACGCTCACCGAGTCGCAGGGAAGAATCTCATGCATGCGGGAAAGTAGTGTGGCTGCGACTTGCTCGGTATCCAGAGCTGAGAGGATCGCCCGGTCGATTTCATTGACCATACTCAGGGTATTGAACTGCTGACCGAGTCGGGTCGCCATGGTATTGAAGGAGGTCGCCAGTTCTTGAAATTCATCGCCGCTGGTAACGGTAACTCGGCTGTCAAAATCCCTTTCGGCGATACGTCGAGTCCCCTCCTGAAGTTTCTCCAGCGGAACCAGACTCCTGCGAATCTGGATGAGACTCAGAAGCAGGACCACCCAGAAGGACATGAGAAGAACCAGTGGGAACATTCTTTGGAAGTCCGCCAGCGGGGCAAGGACGTCGTCTCTGGATTCACTCATCACCACTGTCCAAGGGGGAGCGAAAAACCGAGCCTTCAGGAACACCGACCAGTAACTGGCCATGTAGTCCGTGTCTTGGTCCTGCCACTCGAAATGGCCCGTGCTGGAGCCCTCTAGTCCTTTGCTCACCTGGGGAAGGAAGGAATCTGGACTGCCGGTAGAAGAAAAAAGCACCCGGTTCGATGAGTCCAAAACAGAAAGTTCCGCCAGAGGCGACATTCCCTCCAGGCCCCACAGATACTCGGTGTCGATTTCCGCCACCAGGCTTCCCTGCGACAAGTTCATGGGATCCAGTGCCTGGATCATCAGAACACGCAACGGAAGATCAGACGTCGGTTCCAAGACTAACAGACTCTGACCGGTCCCCAGATGCCGACTCTCCTCCTCACTCAGGTTTCTGGAAAGTTCCAGGGCACGGCCTAACAGAGCCGTTGGTTCCCCGCTGTCGGTGATCATCGACAGACTCTTAAACCGCTGGGTCAGATTTTCATCCGCTCCCTGCGAGGACAATGGGGCGGGAATGGTGGAGCTAGTATTCAGGTTGGACGCCATCATCCTGAGACCGAGTTCGAGAAGCTGCAGTCGTTCAATGATGGCCATCCCCTTGGATTTGCTCGCTTCTCGCAGTCGCTGCCTGCTTTGCTCGTTGAGTTGATTGGTGACTTGAGTAAAGGAAACGATGGCCAGCCCTCCTATGGGAAGGAGGGCGCACAGGACAAACAGCAAAACGATTCGGCGCCCCACCTTGCTGCGCAGAAATCTCGGCTCGATTTTCATGGCTTTGGCTTAATATTCTGAGCCCAGACCCACGTAGGCCCCATCATTGGCGCGTACGATGTCGTCCTGACTGCGATTGGCTGTGAGGGCAGTGGAAGTGTCTCCGTCTTCACCCATGCTGTACAGGTCATAGGTCGAGTTCAGGGGAACCAGAAACTTGTCCTTTTTCTTTCCCCCTTGTCCCTGGATGTTATCAAAGTTGAGATACTGATAAGGGTTTCCCCAGGGGTCGAGAAGATTAATAACTCCCACCTCCTGAAGAGTGTCGGGCAGTGTTCCCAGCTGGACCTTAAAGCGGGTGATTTCGGTTTGCAGCGTTCTAATGTCTCCGATGGCCCGAGCCACGTAGGCGCTCTCGATGGCATCTGCGAAGGCCGGGATCCCCATTGCGGCAAGAGTCATCATGATGAACACGACGATCATGATTTCCAGCAGCGTAAATGCGCGGTTATCGCCAAATCCGCGGCGGCCGGGAACAGACCACAGGTGTCCCTCTGAACTCAGAAAAGTGGCCAGCGGACCCTCATTCAAATCGATGGGCTTTATTCGAAAATAAACGGTCAGGATGACTGGCTCCCTTTAAACTTCCTCCCTGCAAGCAGCAAAATGAGTGCAATCCTCATTTAAAAACACGACTACGAAAGTCCTATCTATGCAAGTACAGTGCCACTCATCCTGTTGTGGATCCGATGAAAAAACGTCAATATTGTAACTACTCATCGAATCAAATACTTATGGCCCTTTCCAGACAGAAGTTTCGAAGAGAGGGAATTCTCCCACATCTCCCCGATGTCCACTCCAGTAGACATAGGATGACGACTGTTCACACACGATTCTCACTCTTGGTCAGATCAACCCGTTATACCATTCTAGTCGGATCCAAGGGGTGTCGACAGTAGTTGCGATCCGTCTCATCGAATCAACGAGGAAACCATGCCTGAAATCGGGTTGACGCTGGGACTGTTACTGGTTGCCCTCCTTCTGTTTGTGACCGAATGGATTCGCTACGATGTGGTCGCACTCCTGGTCCTGGTTTCGTTGAATCTAAGCGGCATTCTGACCCTGGAGGAGACCTTCTCCGGATTCAGTAATCCTGCCGTCATCACCGTCGCCGCCGTTTTGGTCATGAGCCAGGCGGTGCAAAACTCCGGAGTGGTCCAGATCGTGGGCGTCAAGATGATCGAGTGGGGCAAGACTCCGGTTCGCCTGATCTTGATCATTATGCTTGCCGTTGGCGCCATCTCCGGGTTCATCAATGACATCGGCACGGCAGCTCTGTTTCTGCCCCTGGTGATGATGGTGGCTCGCAGAATGGATCTCCCTCCGTCTAAACTCCTGATCCCCCTTTCCTACGGCTGTCTGCTGGGGGGAACTTTGACCCTGATCGGGACCCCACCCAACATTCTGGTGAGCTTAATCATGGCAGAGCACGGGATTGAGCCCTTCCAGATGTTCGACTTCACTCCCATCGGGATCATCATCGTTATCGCCGGCATTCTTTATATGACCTTCCTCGGCCAGCGTCTGCTGCCCGAACGCCGGGGAGAGTCCAGCCTGATGGATCGGTTCAAGATTCAAGACTACCTGACCGAACTGGTGATCACCCCCAAATCGCCCCTGGCCGGGAAGCGTCTGGATGAGATCGATGTGGGGCCAGAGATTGACTTGAACATCCTGGGGATTATTCGCGGCAAGGAAAAGGTGCTGATCCCCCTGCCCCAGGAGCAGCTGAAAGAGGGTGACCTCCTGTTGGTGGAAGTACACCCACAAGACCTGGGCAGGCTGAGCAGCCAGGCAGGGCTGGAGATTGTGCCCGACGTGGAGCCTGGCGAAGCCGACATCAGTTCCGAAGATATTGAAGTAGTGGAGGCCGCGGTCATGCCTGATTCCGGACTGGTGGGAAGGAGCTTGAAGCAAATAAACTTCCGGCGGCGCTATGAGTTGACGGTGATGGCCATCTCACGTCAGGGAGAACCGGTGCTCAAGCGACTCGCCCAGGTCCGACTTCGAGAGGGTGACGTCCTGCTCATCCAGGGAGGGCGCCAAAGGATCGATACGACCTTACCGGAAATCGGCTGCCTCCCTCTGGCCGATCGGGAGATCTCCCTGAAAGCGGCCGTCCATCCCTTCCGTGTGCTGGGAATCTTTTTGGGAGCGATCCTGCTGGCCTCCACCGGGCACCTTCACGTCTCCATGGCCTTCACCCTGGGAGCTTTTCTCATGGTTCTCACCCGAGGTATTACGGCCCGGGAACTTTATACCGCCATCGAGTGGCCGATCATCATCCTGATGGCGGGAATGATCCCCCTGGGAACGGCCATGGTGAAGACGGGCACCGCCACCTGGGTGGCCAACTCATCGATCGAGCTCATCGGCAGCTCCAACCCCTACCTCATCCTGGGATTGCTCTATCTGCTCATCAGCGCTCTAACCAGTGTCCTGAACAATCCCACGGTAACCGTGGTTACGGCTCCCATCGCCATCGATCTGGCAGCGAACCTGGGTCTGAGTCCCCTACCCTTCTTGATGCTGACCGCAGTGGCGGCCTCTTGTGCCTTCCTCTCACCGGTCGCTCACAAAGCCAACATCCTGGTGTGGGGTCCGGGCGGTTACAAATTCACCGACTATACCCGGGTGGGACTCCCTTTGACCCTGATCATCGGCTTGATCTGCGTCCTGGTTATCCCCATGCTCTGGCCCTTCTGATGCCCATTGAATGATGCCTATCCAAAAAGATTCCCTTGCTCCTGGAGCATTACCTCTTTAGACTGTGAACCTATATGGCTCGAAGACCTGTACGGCGAAGATGGCCGAGGAAGAAAAAGAAGAAGAGGAATAAGAACGCCCCTGTTACCGAGACAACCGAGCGGAAACCGACTGATGCCCTGGAAATGTCAGGGACAGTCATCGAGCCGCTGCCCAATACCCAGTTCCGGGTGGAACTGGAGAATGGGAGTATCGTTCTGGCCTACATTTCCGGGAAAATGCGCCGCTATCGGATCCGCATCCTCAGGGGAGACAAGGTCATCGTCGAACTCTCCCCTTATGACTTGACCCGAGGGCGTCTGGTATACCGCTTCAAATAGGCAGTACCCCTTGAAAAGCTTGAATTCCAAGGACTATAATGCCCATTAAAAGGAGGCATCCATGAAGAAAGGTGCGAATAAAAACAATGGGGTTGAACCGCCTGCTTTAACCACGACCCCCTTTCCCGCATCACGCAAGATCTACATCGAGGGTACGAACTCAGGAGTCCGTGTTCCCATGCGTGAAATCACGCTCAGGGCATCTTCCTCAAACGGCACCGACTCCACAAAAAGGACTTTTCTCGTCTATGACACCTCCGGCCCCTATACCGACCCGGAGGCTCAGATCGACATTCGCAAGGGGTTGCCTGCCGTTCGTTCTTCCTGGCTTTTTGATCGCGGAGATGTGGACGTCCTGGACGACTTCACCAGCGAGTTCAGCCGCCAGCGAGCTCCCGGACACGGCCTGAACGGCAAACGCTTTCCTCATAGTATTCGAGGAGTACTGCGTGCCAAGACCGGTCGAAACGTGAGCCAGATGCACTACGCCCGCAAAGGAATGATCACGCCCGAGATGGAATACGTGGCCATTCGGGAGAACCAGGCTCGTGATTTGGCGACAGCCAATGGAGACTCAGACAACCGTCTCTGGAACCAGCATCCCGGGAACTCCTGGGGAGCGAGCATCCCAGAGGTGATTACACCCGAGTTCGTGCGTGAAGAGGTGGCCCGTGGGAGAGCCATTATTCCGACCAATATCAACCATTCCGAAGTGGAACCGATGATCATCGGGCGTAATTTCCTGGTCAAGATCAACGCCAACATCGGCAACTCGGCCGTTTCCTCCTCGATTGAGGAAGAGGTGGAAAAGATGATCTGGTCGAGTCGCTGGGGTGCCGACACGGTCATGGACCTCTCCACGGGTGAGAATATTCATGAGACCCGGGAGTGGATCATCCGCAACTCGCCGGTACCCATCGGAACCGTTCCTATCTATCAGGCCCTGGAGAAAGTGGGTGGAAAACCTGAAGAACTGACTTGGGAGCTTTTTCGCGACACGCTGGTCGAACAGGCCGAACAGGGGGTGGATTACTTCACCATTCATGCAGGCGTCTTGCTCCGCTACGTTCCCATGACGGCACATCGCGTCACCGGCATCGTTTCCCGGGGAGGCTCGATCCTGGCCAAATGGTGTCTGTCTCATCATCAGGAAAATTTCCTGTATACCCACTTTGAGGAAATCTGCCAGATCATGAAGGCCTACAATATCTCCTTCAGCCTGGGGGATGGCTTAAGACCCGGATCAATCGCCGATGCCAACGACGAAGCCCAATTCGCGGAATTGAAAACCCTGGGAGAAC
>CBDUTA010000046.1:0-14704 GCA_965369785.1 uncultured bacterium | reverse complement strand
ATCTACAAGAACGTCTACAAACTTCCACCCGGTACTTACCTGGAATATGAAAAGGGGGATTACCAACTGAGTCAGTACTGGAAGCCTCCAGTGGACCAGGTATCCGAGGGAAGTCCCCAGGAGATGGAAGAGCAGATTTATTCGCGTCTTCGCGAGTCGGTAGAGATCCGTTTGATGAGCGACGTGCCTCTGGGGATTTTTCTGAGCGGCGGCATAGATTCCAGCTCCATTGTTGCGCTGGTCAATCAAAGTTCCTCCGACCGGGTGAAGACTTTTTCTATTGGTTATGGAGAGAAGTTTGCCTCTTTCGATGAGCTGGAATACGGCCGTTGGGTTTCTGATTACTATGGAACGGAGCACCATGAATTTGTGGTTCAGCCGGACATCCAGAGAACGATTATGGAAGTGGTCGAAGCACTGGATGAGCCCTTTGGTGATTCTTCGGCGATTCCCACTTATCTGGTAAGCCGGCAAACGGCCGGTGAAGTCAAAGTGGCCTTGTCAGGCATCGGTGGAGACGAGTTATTTGGAGGCTATCCTCGATACCTGGGTGCTTTGTGGGACACTCGTTACAGGGAATTGCCTCTTGCTTTGAGGCAGTTCTTTTCCCGAATGTCCACTGTCATCCCCGAGAGCGAATCCAGTAGGAACATCGGAGGATGGGCCCGCCGATTCTTTTCACATCCTGAGGATGTTTCTCTGGACCGTTATCGCAGATGGGTCAGCTTCAATTCCAGAGAGGAAAGACGAGCCCTCTACAGCAAAGAATTTCAGGGTAGGCTGACCTCTAAGGGTCTAGATGAGAGGTACTTCGCTGAGTTGGCTCAGCCGGTTCGGGATTGGAACTCTGTGGATCAGGTCTTCTATATGGACCTGGTTTCCTACCTGGTGAATGATCTATTGTTTATGGCCGATCAGATGGGAATGGCTCATTCCCTGGAGATTCGAGTTCCCTTTTGCGACCATCTCTTGCTGGAGGACTTGATTCGCCACCCGTGGCAGCGCAAGGTCGGCCCCTTCACCCTCAAGAAATTGCTGAAAAGAATATTGAGAAAAGACCTGCCGTCAAAGATTCTCAGCCGGAAAAAACAGGGATTTATGATTCCTATCGGCAGCTGGATGAGAAAAGAGCTCCGACCCATGTTCGAGGACTACTTGTCTCCCCAGAGACTGGAGCGTCAGGGTATCTTTGATTCGCAGCAAGTCCATGCTCTGTTTCAGGAGCATCTGTCTGGAAGAGTTCGAAAAACCAACCAGCTCTGGGGTCTTCTTGTTTTCCAGCTCTGGTATGAAAAAATGGAAAGACGACTCACGGGATGAGGAATAAGAGAAGAAGCTCCCGATCCAGAAGAACCCGTTATTCACGGCGCAGAGCGAACCGAATGCGGTTGATTGCTCTAGTGTTGATTGTCGTTATTGCCGGTTTACTCATGTGGTTGGGTTCCTATCTTTACAATTACCAGGTTGAATACCACGAGCCTCGGGATGTGGATCGAGAAGAAGCTCGATAAGCGCATTTTTGTCTTTACCGTCATCTCCAGCTATGGGCATCTCACGTTTCCTATTGAAATATTTTTCGCGGCACCCGAAATCGCCAGGAGCGGTTCAACATCCGGAAAGTATTCGCAATGTGCTTGTCTTGGAACTCGCCGGTTTGGGAGACGCGGTTATGCTCACTCCGTTTTTTCGAGAGCTCAAGCGGGCCTATCCTGAGCTGAGAGTTTCGGTGCTGGCCTCTTCCCGTGCTGCCAAAGTCTTGGAGAATAATCCTCATATCGATTGTCACTATGTGGCAAGTAACCCCTGGGCGCTGTTTCGGTTAATCCCGACTCTGCGATGTCGACGGTTCGACGCGGTGTTGAACGCGTACACCCTGGCGACAGATCTCGGGGCGCTCAAGATGGCTGTCTTCATGTCCTTGATAGGGGGTGGCCTTCTTTTGGGTCGAGACCGTCAGGACCGAGGAAAGTTCTTCCATCTCTCAGTCCGAGAAGGGGAAACAGAAAAATTGCACGAAGTGGAGAGGACAATGGCCATGCTGCCCTTGCTGGGAGCTTCGCTTCCAGCAAAGCCCTGGCCCCTGGAAGTGTTTCCCCAACCGGAACATTTTAAAGAGGCCACAAAGGCGGTGGAACCCTATAAGGGACGCACCCTGGTGTGTCTCCATCCCCACTCCTTTCGGCCTACCCGGCGCTGGCCGCTGGAGAACTTCATGAGTTTGGCAGATACGTTGGCTGGTGAGGATAAATTCGTTCCCCTGTTTACAGTGGCCCGGGATGACCCACCTGAAATAGTAGCGGCCATTCGAGAGAAAGGATTCCCCATATTTCTGAGTGAATCGCCCCTCTCACTAGCAGCGTTGTATGATCATGCAGCGTGTGTTGTGGTGAACGACAGTGGACCCATGCACCTGGCTGTAGCGCGCTCGGTTCCAGTTGTAGCACTCTTTGGCGCGAGCGACAAAAATCACACTCGTCCTTGGAGCGAACACTCGACCCTTCTCAATCATCCTGTTGACTGCTCACCCTGTTATTATTTTGAATGCCCAATGCAAACTCACTGCATGACCCTGATTTCGGTGAATGAGGTGGAATCTGCGGTAAGGGCAGTGGTTGGCCGAAAGTTTCAGGTCTAGCCGGGATCATGCATAGGTTTTCGTGACGAAGCGACGAAAGGGCGAGCCGATGGCTCGCCACGAGTGGTTTGCCGGGAGACCGTCAGGATGCGAAGACTCTGGAATGTGGGAGGCACCCTGAGGTGCCTCCCACATTCCAGAGGGTCTCTGCCATATTCCTGAATCTCCTCCCGATCGTGGTGAGCAACACGGGCAAGGCGGATGATTTCTTCGCTACGCTCAGATGAAGGCGGCGTCGCTGCCGTAGAGAATTTATGCATAATCCGGGCTAGATTGATCATCTGGGCCTATCCAGGATTCGCATAATGTCCTGGTACACAGCATGAAATTCAGCGGTGCTCTTATTCACCAATCAACGCTTCTAGTGTCATGTCAAGTTAATATGATTGCGCTCTCGTGCGGTGAAGCTCCTGAAGGCTACAGTCGGTGGAGTTTGCGTTTGCTGGCGGGCAAGATGGTGGAACTCGGCTACGTGGAGAGCATTTCTCATGAAGCCGTGCGCCAGACTTTAAAAAAACGAGTTGAAGCCGTGGCTGCACAAGCAATGGTGCATTGCCCCTCATGCTAATGCGGCCTTTGTTTGCGCCATGGAGGATGTCCTGACCGTTTGCAAACAGGATCTCAGCCCCCCGACCGGCCCTTGTCTGTATGGATGAGACCAGTAAGCAGCTGAGCAAGGAAACCCGCCGGCCCATCCGGGCCCGCTCAGGGAGTTCGACGCGTGATGACTACGAATATGAACGCAATGGTGTGGGTAATCTGTTTATGTTCTTCGACCTCTCGGCGGTCGACGACACCTATCCGTGACCGACCGAAGGACCAAGCGGGACTGGGCGAAGGAGATCAAGAATCTTCTGGACGTCCCCTACCCGAGCGCACAGAAGGTCACTTTGGTGATGGATAATCTCAATACCCACACGGAGGCCTCCCTGTGTGAGTCCTTCGAGCCGCAGGAAGCTCGCCCCAAGTAAAGCTCAATACGGTGGATGTTCTCCCATGTTTTCTTACGTCTTATGTGGACAACGGTGATACTATGCTGATCAGCATAACCATTGTTAGATTGCCCGGACAACACAAGCAGAAATAATGAAACAAATCATCAAGACTACGATTCGGCCACTAATACAGAGATTTGGATTTGATATTGTTCGACATCAAAAGAAAGACGTCTACCCACGTGATTTCAGCGAAGAAAATATAGAGATATGTGACATTGTAAAACCCTATACCACGACAAGCCCAGAAAGAGTGAATGCGTTGATTGGTGCGGTTCAGTATGTTGTGAAAAACAAAGTAGACGGAGCTATGGTTGAATGCGGCGTGTGGAAGGGCGGCTCAACAATGGCAATGGCGCTAACACTTCAGAATTTGGGTGATGAGAGTAGAGAGCTATATTTATATGATACTTTCTCTGGAATGAGTGCTCCCACTGACGTTGATGTTTCAATTGACGGGGCAAAGGCAGACGACACGTTTTCTCAGACCAAAATATCCGAAGATTCATCTGACTGGTTCTCCTCTTCCTTGGATGAAGTGAAAGAAAACTTGTTTACCACTGGCTATCCAAAAGGGAAGATTCATTTCATAAAGGGAAAAGTAGAAGACACGATACCGACAAAAGTCCCAAACGGAATCGCAGTACTTAGACTTGATACCGATTGGTATGAATCGATAAAGCATGAGATGACTCACCTGTTTCCGCTCTTGAAGCAAAATGGCGTTTTAGTTATTGATGATTATGGTTATTGGGAAGGAGCGAGAAAAGCGATAGATGAATATATTTCTGACAATAATATTCGCATTCTTTTAAATCGAATCGATTATACGGGGCGTATCGCCATAAAGATATAATGAATTGACCAGCCTATCTAACAAGGTGCTCCACCGACTGTATCCAACTTTATCCAGTTGACGGAGCACTAGTCATGTAGATCTTCCTGTGGTTCGCCTTGTTTCCGATAGTGGTGAGAGTGACTTTCGGAAGCACATGAGCCACCTCCATAAGAAAGGCCGGCTAACATACTCTACGGAAAACCCTCTTGCACGCGCCAGACTCAACACCTCAGCCTTCGAGTATCTGTATTTATAGCTGTTGTGATAGGTCTCCATATCTTGTAGTGAACTGGAAACGAAATCTTTGTTGATAATATCGATAATCATCAGGCCACTATCTCTCAAAACGCTGAAGCCGATGTCGAAAACCTTCGCCAAATGAGGGGTACTATGAGTCCAGTTCAGTGGTAGGTAAACATCTATGCTGGAAGGATCGATCCAAGTGGTTGCATTGAGACCATCATCGTGTATAACTTTCGCTTCGACTCGAAGTACAGTCAGGAATTCTTCCGCCGCTCGCACGGTCTGATGGTTAGCCTCGATTCCAATGAAGGAGTGATAACCATACTTGTGCAACACCACGAAGGTTTGCCCGATGCCGCAGCCTGTTTCCAGAATAGTGGAATCTTTGGGGACGTGCTTCCGGATATATCTCACTGCGTGCAGATGGTAATCATGCGACTGAGGACTAACACAAAACCAATCGTGTATCCCATACCGTTTGACGACTTCGGCGGACTTTCTACGGATCCGGATCTCCAACGGTGTGCTATGGCGAATCTTTTTTGCGATTCTTCTCAGTGCGCGGAACACTCGGAGAATTATTAGGGACACCATTTGATCCATTTGAAGAAGAGTTCCACCCGCTATACTTTCCTGTTCTGATCCTCCAGAAACCTTTGATGGAACTGCTTCAAAGTTGCTACCTGGCAGGTCTGGGCAGCTAGCTTGAAAAGGACGTCCAGATCTGCATAGAGGATTTCAATGTCCTTGGCTGTGGGGAAGAAAGGGCTGCCTCCGGGCATCAACTCAGAAGAGTGAAGGATGAATTGAAGATAAGGTTTCTTCTCTCGAACCGCCCGTCGCACCAGATCCAGCATATGCTTTCGATTCTTGCCGTTGGGTCTAAGCCAGCACACTAGAGGAAAGTATTGATTTACCCATGTTCTTAATCTGGGGACATTTCGAAATGAGATGTGGAGCAGCCTTCTGAAAGTGTTTTGAGTAGATAAGATGGTCACGGGGATTTCGAGCAGACTGGAGACTCCAGAACGACTAATATCCTGGGGATCGACACAGTACGCCTTATCCGGAAACTGTGAGTAATCTGTCCCTCCTGACTGTTGAGGATCCCCGAGGTCTCCACTCCAGGAAAGGTGGGGAGTTACAGAGCAGTCCACGCCATAACCTTTCTCAATAAGGATTTGTGCGTAGACTTCATTAAGGCCCCAACGACCCGCTCGATGGCTGGTGATCTCCACGTCAAATGTATTCTCGAGCAACTCGGTCATGACTCTTACTTTTTCACGCATGACTTTCTCAGGGTACTCGAACAAATAGGGTAAGAACTTAAAGTCGTCCGGGGTCAATGGATCCAGAGGAGGCGTGTTCCAGGCATGGAGATGCATTCCAATCTCGGCCGTTTTCCGATGCAAAACGTCTTTCCCAAAGTTAACAAAAACGGCAGACTTAGCCATCTCATAATTCACCAGATAGGTGGGCTTCAATCCGTAGGATTCGCACAGCGACTCAAATCGGCCCAGAAATGCAGCGTTATCGGTAGTGATTTCCCGGGGTGCCGACCAAAGATTATCGCCTTCGGTGTCGATCGTGATCAGGAAGTGAGGTCTGTAACGAGGGCCACGATCGCCGATATTGGACTTCTTGGTCTGCTGAGCTGTCTGATCGAGGTCGCTCATCCGCTTTTCTCCAAGAGTTCTTGATACACATTTTCAACCCTTCGAACGTGCTCCTTGATGTCGAAAACTTTCTGAACCCTTTGGCGGCCGTTTTCACCGAACCTGGTGCGCAGTTGGGGTTCATCGATCAATTTCATTATGGCGTTTGCCAGCGAGGCAGCATCCTTAGGGAGTACCAGTAGACCGGTTTCGTCTTGAACCACGGTCTCGTTAGTACCCGATACGTTAGTGCCAACAACAGGAAGGCCACAGGCCATGGCCTCGATGACCACACGGGGTAATCCCTCCAAGTAGGATGGAAGCACGAAAATATCAGAATCATTGAGGATGTCCCAGATATCCCGTCGATATCCGGCAAAGCGAATTCGATCTCTGAAGGGTCCCACCAGGACCTGCAGTTTTTCGATGTATGCATCATCCGACCAAACTCCAACCACGACGAAAGAGACGTCAGGTCTCTTCTCACACAAGCCGACGGCGGCTCTGACAAACTCCTCGGCGCCCTTTTCTGGAGTGACCTGCATAATCGTGGATACGAGGAGGTTCTGGCTTGGGATACCCAGCTCTTGCTTGAATTGATTCGCAGAGAATTCCGGAGAACACTTCGAGGGATCCACTCCGTTGTAGATGACCACACACTTGGAAGATGGACAGGGCTCGAAGCGTTCTTTGACAGCTTGTGAGACGCAAATGATTTTGGACACCAGGTGCTTGTTCATTTGATCGTAGATGGGGTCGCGGGTGCTGACGCGAGCATGCCAAATAAGCTTCTTCTTTGTGAAAATCAACGAGACAGCACTGAGCAAGGTATTGCGAGGGGCATCGCTGTGAATCAGTGAAAAACCGCCTTTCAGGACAATTCTCCTGAAGCGGAGGGCGGCTCTCAAGATTTGCAGGAGATTCCGAATTCTTAACTGGGGAAAATCCAAGAATTGAACGGGAATCTCCTCTTGAGAAAAGAGAGTTGCCAGGGCACCCTCATGGGGACATAAGACAGAAGGGTCGAACAGCTGCCGATCAAGACGCTTCACCAGATTGTAAAGACTGATCTGCCCGCCCTTATCCATGTGGGAAAAACTCGACAGGTAAAGAATCTTGACTCTTGAGTTGGACACTAATGAATCGCCCCAATTTTCTCCACTTCTTCTAGGTACAACGTCGTCGTGGCCTCCACCATGCTGGTAACGCTGAATTTCTGATTGCACGCTTTCCACCCCTCCTCGCCCATCCTGGAGCGCATCTCCTGATCACTGAGAACTCGAGAAAGGGCGCTGAGGAGGCTGTCCTTGTTACCTGGATGCACCAAGATTCCTGTCTTGTTCTGGATCACGGCTTCATCTGTCCCCCCGATATCGCTCGCAACGACCGGCAACCTGGCTGCCATTGCCTCCACCACCGTCAGGGGCAGTCCTTCACGCCCAATCGTGGGGTGCACATACACATCGAAGACAGGCAACAACCTTTCAACGTCGTCTCGAATACCCGTGAAGATCACATGATCTCCCAAACCCAGGTCGGACCGTTTTGTTTCCAATATTTCACGCTCTTTTCCGTCACCGACAATCACCAACCTTAAACTGGGGAATTCCTCAGTGAGGTCGGCGGTCACTTCAAGTAAGACTCTGTGTCCTTTGAGCCTATCCAGGCGTCCGACACTACCGATAACCAAGTCGTTCTCGCGAATTCCCAACTCTTCTCGTACAGCGGCGGTCTCCTGGCGTCTCGCATACCTCTTCATGTCCGTACAGTTGTGAATCGTAAGGACCTTTTCCGGGTTTACCTTGATGGCTTCAATCTGAAACCTGCCCGCAGAATCGGAACAGGCGATTATCCGACTCGTGAAGCGGCTTAAGATCCGATCCACGAAGTAGTTTCTGGAGCTGCGTTCGCGGGAAGCCCAGTGACTGCTCTGGATATGGGCAAACCGCACTGGTACCCGAGCGAGTACAGCGGCCATTCTCCCCATAGTGTTTGCGAAGTAGGAATGTGAATGGAGAATGATGACCTTCTCCTGTCGTAGTCGCCTAGCCAGCTGAATCACGTTCCATGGGTTGTAGTAATTGTTCAATCCCAGGATGTGCAACGGATGTCCGTTTTTCAGCAACTCATCGGCAATGGTCCCTCCAGCTACAATACACCAGGCTTCAACGGCAAAGATTGAAGGGTCCAGGTTGTCAACGATATAGGCCAGTGTACGTTCTAAGCCACCGACCTTTAGATCCTCGACAAGATGGACTACTTTAATCTTTTCCGAGCTCATTTCTTAGCAATAATCGTTTGTCCCAACGACTAGTCTTTCTATGGAAGGAGGATCTGGAGCCATAGGTTATTGCTCCTGTTCCTTTTTCTTAGAGTCGAATTTGTAAACTTCAAGAAACATGATGAAGTCCTCACGATCGATGCACTTGAGGGAATAAAGTGATACCAGCAGGATCAGATAGTAGAGAAGCATTTCAGCAAGGAGAATGGGGCCACCAGTGATCCTATTGGCAAGGAGTCCAGAGGCTATGTATGGTTTGCAAAGCTCGATCAAGAGAAGGGAAGGAGAAATGGCGAGCAGCAGCTTGAATAAAAACTTACTGATCTCCTGTACCTGAAGAATATGAGTGTGTTTTTGAAATTGACTGACAAAATAGCTTACGGAAACCAGAACTGCGATGAGGACGCCCATGGCAGCACCTTTTATCCCGTAGAGTGAAATGAGCAAAAAGTTTAGGGGAAGTTGCACCAGTATCAACAACAATGAGCTACGCATTTCAAATTCCACCACTCCTATCCCCCTCCCAACGGTTACAAGGAAGTCAGTGAGCGGTGTTATCGCAGATACCACAATGAGCCACTTCAATACCGTGATGCTCTCATCAAAGGCCGTACTTCCCAGCCAGAAGATGATCAGCTGGTCAGCAGAAGCCCAGATGTAGCCGGCCAAACTGAAGCTGATCAGCGATACATAGCGAAGACCCTTTGTGCAGAGTTGTTTTAAACCTTTTCGGTCCTCCTGGGCGGTCAACTCTGAAGCTGCGGGTAATACCACTGGTAACACAAATGAAGTCACGACCTTCAAGAGATTGGCGATTTGCTGCGCTACCTGATAGAGAGCAACACTGGCTGGATTGAGCAGATTAGAGAGCAGTAATTTGTCCGTGTGCTGGTTCACCACATATGCTACTTGGCTCACCTGGAGTTTGACTCCATACTGAATCATCTCTTTCAGCTCCTGAAACCGGAACAGACGCAAGTTGATTCTCATGGACGGAACCAATCGTCTCGCACAATAGATGGAGGTGAAGTTGACCGAAGAGACGAAGAATAGTTCACCTAATAATAGGCCTTTTAGCTCCAGACCCCTTGAGAGCAGGAAAACGATTAAGACTGTCTTAATGAGTATGGCGGTCGAAAAGATGATACTGAAAATTTCCAGACGTTGTATGGATCTAAGGACGCTTGCATAGCTTGAGCTGGCCATGGTGATCAGAACCACCAACAGGACCCCGGCGAAAATCAGATCTGTCTCACCGGAGACACTGGGCCCAATGTTGAGAAGAGTGTAAAGAGGCCTTCTTAAAAGAAAGGCCACGAGTAGTATGGGGCCGTACAAAAAGATGTTAAAGAGAAAGCCAGAGTTGATGACGGCATTAAGGCGATAAAAGTCCTTTGTCGTGTAATGGTGCGAAATAAATTTTAGATAGGAACCCGTAAGGCCCAGGTCTAAGAGAAGAAAAATCGAGGCGATCGTCGAAAGGATGGTCCAAATCCCGAATTGAGTCAGCCCGATGGTCTGAATAACGAAAGGAACCAGGACCAGGCTGCACAGTAGATTGATAAATCGAGCAGACCCCAAAGAGAGAGAATTTCTTATCAGTTTGCTTCTGTAACGCACTTGCTTAATCCGAACCTTTCAGAGGAGACTCTCATCACGTACCACCTTAAAGACAAGATCCACATCAAGGGCTCTCAAGCAAGTATGATGCGAACAACGCCCCAGGCTGCACGGGCTGCAGGCCACACCCAGCCGCAGGACTTTGTGGTTTTCGCCGATGGGCCACCATCGGTCGGGAAGGGTAGGACCCATCAGGGAGATTGTCGGAGTTGCCAAAGCACAGGCGAGATGCAACGGACCGGAGTTGTTCCCTATAAATAGTCGGGCGTTTCCCACCACAGTCGCCAGTTGATCAATGGTCAGATCGGAAAAGGGGATGACGTTGCGGTCGTCGGTGAAGGGTGGACTTCTGAATGAGTGACCTGCCTTTGAACTCCCATCCCAGCACCACACGACCTTCTGTCCAAGTTCCTCTTGAACTCGTTTCGCAAGTTGGTAGAAATGGCCTAGAGGCCAGCGTTGAGTGGGGTAAAAACCGCCAGGATGAATACACAAGTAGCCGTCGGATAAATCCGGGATCTCTTCCAAACGCGCCCTCCACCAGCGTTGGGCGGATGGTGGTACTTCAAGAAAAGGGGCAATCACCGGCTCTCTAGCGTCATGGGCCCAAAGCTCTAGGAGGTCCAGGACTCCCTGGGAGAAGTGGCGGTCCTTTCCTGGGGGTGTCCTGTAGGTGGTGAAATGGCGCTCCCGTCCATAGCCTGAAAAACCGATGCGCCATTGGGCCTGGCTCTTCTGACAGAGCCGAGGGGTTTTCATCTCTGGATCGGTCTGGGGGTCAATAATGAGATCGGGATGTATGCTGGCAAGCAGCTGGGACTGCTGGGAATGTTTTTCCGGCAATGCGATCACGCGATCGACGCCTTTCTGCCCGCGAAAAAGATTGACCCAGGGTGTACGGACTGCATAAGTGAGCTCAGCCAAAGGAGCCAAAAGCTTCAATGCCTGGATGAAAGGAAAGGTCAAAACCGCGTCTCCCAGGCGGTCCGTACGTAGAACAAGGATTCTTTCACATCGTTTCAAATCCGGCGGTGGCAACGACGGCTTCACACTCAAATGGCAAATGAGGCCACGGACAGCAAGCAGTTGTTGCTTCACCCTTTGTTTGACATGACTCCAGACCAGTTCAGAGGTCCACTGCGGAACCGGTGGAGGGGCGGGCTGTTTGTGATCATCCCCAGTAAATGGACTGCATTGCCCGATTTGCCACATGCTTAAAGAGTAACAATCTTCAGTGGTTATTTGTGTGAACATCTCGGGTCTTCGGCAGGAGGAGACTCAACCCGCTGATTGAACTGGAAGTAGTCGATGGAGGTAGAATAGTGAGGAGAACTCAGCAGCGTGGCTGGAGTATGAAGACCTGGGTGACCGCTCAATTCGCTTGCCCTTTTTTACGCCACATTGACAGAGGCTGAGCAAGAGCGTGTAATCAAAGAAGTTCTGGACTTTGATTCTAGGTAGGATTGAGGGCTATATGATTGATGGAGTGGCTTTAAAGAGTTTGGAGACCCACCGAGATGAACGGGGGTTTTTTCGGGAGATCATCCGTGCAACAGACGAATTCTTCAAGGAAGGTTTTGGGCAGTGGAGTCACTCTTTGATGTACCCGGGAGTCATCAAAGCCTGGCATATTCATAGGAAGCAGACGGATTGGTGGTATGTCTGCTCCGGAGTCCTGAAGGTCGTCTTGTACGATAAGCGGCCCGAATCATCGACCTACTGTCAGACTATGGAAATCATGCTTGGAGACAACCAAGAGGCAAAAGTGCTCAAGGTTCCTCCTGGTGTGGCTCATGGATGCAAGTGCCTGAGCGGCCCAGCCAATCTTCTCTACATCACTTCTCATCCTTACGATCCGGAGGACGAAGGTCGTATTCCCCACGATGATCCGGAAATTGGCTACGACTGGCTCGCCGGACCTCCGATCAAGTGATTACCCTTTCCTGTTAGACTGGTTTATACCGAGAGTACAGGTGACCCTCAGTGCCTTTCCTGAGCGGTGAGAGAGTGAAGAATGGGAGATGCCTTGAGACTGAACTTGGGGTCGGGTGGACGTCCGAAAGAGGGGTACGTCAACGTTGACGTGAACTCAAATGCTCCAAACGTG
Organism: uncultured bacterium; assembly: GCA_965369785.1. Classification (GTDB taxonomy): domain Bacteria; phylum Acidobacteriota; class UBA6911; order RPQK01; family JADFOI01; genus JADFOI01. The sequence continues at coordinate 2,330 of CBDUTA010000046.1, read as the reverse complement.
GATAGAGTGCACGATCTAAATGACTATCCCTGGCCGTTTGATTCTGACTCGGTCGACGAAATAGGAATGGAGCATTGTCTGGAACATTTGATCGATCGGAATCGTGCCATGAAGGAAGTACACAGAATCCTGAAAAAAAATGGAGTTGCAAAAATCACCGTACCTCACTTCACTTGGCAGTTGGCCTATGCTGACCCGACTCACCGGCATTTTTTTGCATATGGTACTTTCTCATACTACGCCAGGGACTGTGGCTATTTCGACTTCCGGTTTTCCTCATGCGAAACCAGCTTGGTCTTTGGAAAGCGACTGTCCCTTTGGAACTATATTCTAGAACCGATTTTCAATACATTCCCCAATGTTTATGAGCAGAGCCCATTCAGGATCTTTCCCGCACTTCATGTAGAAGCAGAATTGGTCAAATAGCCAACCCCTACGAGGGATGCTTTCTCCACGATGCCGCGCCAATCGGGTATCCTATCCATTGAACCGCTGGAAACTCCGGTTGTTGAACACTTGGAGGCACCCCAACACCTTTTTTGACTGAACAGACCCGGTGGCTTGATGAGTACCTCTTTTAGGCGCAGTTCCATCCTTTCTCTCTTCTTCCTGTTCCTGTTTTGTTTCTCGGGGAGAGCAGCCACTGAACTGAAGCAGTACTCCGCGGCCATCCATGTGCATTCCACTTTTAGCAATGGCGAGTATGAGATTTTGGAGTTGGCACGTTTCGCTAAGGAAAGAAACATTGACGTGTTGGTTCTTACCGATTCCTTCCTGACCAGCGTGACCTATGGGATTTGGCCGTTTGATCGAATCGGCATTAAAGGGATCAACAAAAGAATCCGTCCGGGTGTTCGCGATTACGGCGTGGCCCGTTATTTTGAGGCCGTACGAGAGGCCCAAAGACAGGTTCCTGGTGTGGTCATTCTTCCGGGGGTGGAGGTGACGCCCCATTACTATTGGACAGGATTGCCCTGGACCGGGCTAAAACTCTACGATTTCGACCACCATTTTATTGTTCTGGGACTGACAGAGCAGCAGATCGAGAATCTGCCCGTTATTGGAAATGAGAAGTGGGGCAATACGGAAAAGCGTTGGACCTTGATTGGGGTTCCCCTGGTTCTGTTCCTGGGCGGGATTCTCTTGCTGTACCTGGAACTCCAGGAAAAGATTCAGGTAGGAAAGTCTACCATTGTGTACACGCGGCGTTCCTGGGCAGCGGGAATAGCCCTTCTGTTCTTCGCTTTGCTTTTGACCTGGAATAACTACCCTTTCGGGAAGTTTGGTGATCCCTACTCGGGTCGTTCCGATACGGTTCCTTTTCAGGGTGTGATTGATTATGTGCGTAACCGGGATGGGATCATTTACTGGAGTTACCCGGAAGCGATTTATCCCGATGTCATCCAGGGAGGTGGCACCATGGTGAGCGAGCCTCACTCCGAAGATCTTCTCCTCACCGATGGTTACCATGGCTTTGAAGGGATCTACGGTAACCGGATCACGGTAACTCGGCCGGGGGGGATATGGGATAGGGTATTAACGCGATACATCGAGGGTTGGCGCATGACCGCTCCCCGTGTGACGACGGGAATCGATTTTCATTACTTCAAGGGTACAGGGGGAAGCTGGTATGACCTGAATGGAGGGCAAACCATCCTTCTGATGGCGGAGAATTCGGAAGCAGCGGTTCTTGACGCCCTTCGCAAGGGAAGCGGTTACGCTACCTTTCAGGGGCCGGCTGAAGGAGTACGCTTGTATGATTTCAGCGTGGAATCCCTTTATGGAGCGAAGGCCCTTCAAGGCGGTGAAGTGGAGGGTGAATCCCCGGTTCAAGTACACATTCATTTGGATTGGGTCCAGGATCCCCCTGCCGACAATCAACCCTTTCAGCTTGAATTGATCCGAAACGGAGAGGTCATCCTGAAAGTGAAACAGTTTCTTCCCATCCAGTTCACGACTACGGAAGAGCTCTCATCGGGTCGGCACTATTTTCGGATGAGAGCTGCCTGGCCTGCTAAGATCTACGAAGTGTTGTCCAATCCCATCTTTGTGAACGTCCCCTAGCCCGAACAGTTAGGATGGCACCCGCTTGTTGTAAGACGCAGTCAGAGCCGTGGGTTTTAGAGGGTGTCGCAAAAGTCCACTTGATTTTGATTAAGGCCTGTAGGGGCGCACTGACGTGCGCCCGCAAACATGGATTTATCAACGATTTATAGGGCGCACGTCAGTGCGCCCCAACAAAAGAAACATGGGTCAGCCGACATTTTCCACCCCCACTTTAGCCCACGGGCCAGCCTGGCAGTAGTTTTCAACCGCAGAGCTCTCTGAGA
>CBDUTA010000045.1:0-14738 GCA_965369785.1 uncultured bacterium | reverse complement strand
TCCACCCAGCTGGGACCGTAATCCCCCCAGGTGGTGACGTCGAATTGCCGTGCCAGGGAACCGGCGATGATGACGAATCGTTCCGTCCACATCCCCACATTGATCATGATAGAGACCACAAACAAAAGGACGGTGTTGCGGCGGGCGGAAGGGATGAAAAACAGCATCGGAGCCAGGCAGTTGCATACCACCATGAGCCAGAACAGAGGGGCGTAGTCCCCCACGGCGCGCGACATATAGACGGTTTGCTCGTAAGGATTCTCGCTGTACCAGGCAAAGAAGAACTCGATCAGGTACGAATAGGTGACGATCAAAGAGGTGACCAGGATCAGCTTGGCCACATTCTCCAGATGGCTCAAGGTGAGGTATTTCTCCAGATGCAAGATCCTTCGTGCCGGGATGAGCAGGGTCAGGACCATGGCCAGACCTGAGAAAATGGCACCGGCAACAAAATAAGGGGCAAACAGAGTACTGTGCCAACCGGGAACAATGGCCACGGCAAAGTCCCAGGAAACCACGCTGTGAACCGAGATGACCAGGGGAGTGGCCAGTGCCGCCATCAAAAGATAGGAGCTGTTAAAGTGCTTCCATTCCCGGGTACTACCCGACCATCCCAGCGAGACGATACTGAAGATCCGTCGTTTCCAACCCGTTGAGTTGTCGCGCAGAACGGCCAGATCGGGAATCAGGCCCAGGTAAAAGAAAAGGACACTCACGGTCAGGTAGGTGCTCACGGCAAAAACATCCCAAAGGAGAGGTGAGCGAAAGTTGACCCAAAGGCCGCGTTGGTTGGGATAGGGAAACAGCCAGTAGAAAAACCAGGGGCGTCCTAGATGGATAATGGGAAATAAGCCTGCCGTCATGACGGCAAAGACGGTCATGGCTTCGGCAGCGCGGGCAATGGCCGTCCGCCAGCGTGCCCGAAAGAGAAAGAGAATGGCAGAAATCAGGGTTCCCGAATGAGCGATACCTACCCAGAACACAAAGGTGGTGATGTAGGCACCCCACATCACCGGGTTGTGCAGACCGGTGACCTCCAGGCCGTCGTAAACCTGTTGGGTCCATGACCAGACTCCCCATGCGATCCCCAGGAGGCAGAGAGCCAAGGCGGCGAAGTAGATCCGTCCCGGATGGAGCGTTCCCAGGATATCCCGATTCACACGAACGAAGCGGGTCGTTGCGGGAAGTTGAGGCGAAAGCTCATGGGAAGCATCGGGTGATGACATAAGGTCTGTATCTACTCCTCGTCAAAGGGTTTTTCAGGTACCAGCTTCTTTAAATAGGTAATGGCCGGACGCGTGTTCAATCTCTCCAGTAGATGATAACCGCGGGGATCCGTCACCCTTTGAGAGAGGCGGCTGTTGGGGTCGGCCAGGTCTCCAAACAGAATGGCCTCGGCAGGGCAAGTCTGAGCGCAGGCAGGGGTAATGTCACCGTCAACAAGTTCCCGTTCTTCCCGGCCAGCCCGGTTCTTTCCGGACTGGATCCGCTGAACACAGAAGGTGCACTTTTCCATCACACCCGAGGTGCGAACAGTGACATCGGGGTTGAGCTGAAGCTCCAAAGGCTCGGGAAATTCAGAGCTGCTCCAATTAAATCGCCGCACCTTGTAGGGGCAGTTGTTGGAGCAGTAACGGGTGCCCACGCAGCGGGCATAAACCTGCGCATTCAACCCTTCCGGGTTGTGATAAGTGGCGAAAACCGGACAGACCGGCTCACAGGGCGCGCTGTGACAGTGCTGACACAGGGCCGGAACGGAGATGACCTGGGGCTGGACCAGATCCGTCTCCTGAGAGAGGGGTGGATTGTGCGAGTGTCTTTCGATGCGCAGCCACGACATCTCCCGTCCCTGGGCACAGCGCTCCTTACCCACAATGGGGACGTTATTCTCGGCATAGCAGGCCGCCACGCAGGCGTTGCAGCCCGTACAGGCATCCAGGTCAATGGCCATTCCCCACTGATGATCCGGGTGTTCATGGGGAGGGTAGAAATCGATCGGTTCATGGTGGCTCGAAGCTGTGTCGTGTTCTGTGCCCGAGGCTGCATCAGAAAGCTGGCTGGGGAAGATCTGTTCGGCGAAGGGTATGTCCTGAACCTCTCGAGAAATAAAGGAGTCTCGGGGATGGTCTTGAGGCCGGGCCTGAAGAGAAACGAGCTGATGCCTTTGGCCGGTTTTGGTCAGATCGACTCGAACCGACCGCCACAGGACGGATCCCGATTGGGGTTCGGAGCCGGGGGAGAGCAGACGCATGGGATTTTCCCCGCGCCCTGAGGCATAGCGCAGATCGTCGCCTGAGCGGCCCTGTCCCAGGGACATCGCCACCACACCGGATTTCAGTCCGGCAAAGAGATGAACGGGAAGGGTCACGCTGCCGTGAGGAGAGGTGACCGTGACCACATCTCCTTCTTGTAGACCCATCTCCCGGCCGGTGTCGGGGTGAACCTCCACCCAGCCGTCCCAAACCAGGTGAGTGACCGGATCGGGAATCTCCTGAAGCCAGGAATTATTGGCATTGCGACCGTCAAAGAAAGCAGCCGAAGGGTAAACCAGCAAAGCGTGCCCGTTTTCAGGTCCCTCCAGGCGCTCAGGTTGCAAGCGGATCTGGGTGGAGAAATCCCGCAAAGCGACCGTCACCGGCTCGACTTGCTCAAAGTGCCCGCCCTGTCTTAAGACATCGGGCCAGAATTCCTCCCAGGACTGCTCCGGCGCCACCTGGGTGCGGATGGCGGAATCCCAGTAGGCGTGAAGCCAATCAAAATAATTGGAGTGCTCGAACTCGGAGGCCATCTCGTCGATGTTTTGAGCCGTGCTAAGAAGAACGTCTCCGGTCGCTTTACTGTCAAAGACAGGCTGCATAGCGGGTTGTTGAATGCTCACAACTCCTGCCCGTGGACTGAAATCACCCCAGCTCTCCAGAAAGTGATGATCGGGCAGAATCAGATCGGCCCGAGCCGTGGTTTCATCGGGAAGGCGGGAAAAACTGACCACCAGGGGAACCTTTTCCAAGGCCTCAGCAAAACCGCAGGACTGGGGCAAAGTAAAGACGGGATTGGCCTCATGGAGAAAGAGAACCTCGATTTTTTCCTGGTTCATGTCCTGGATCAGATCGAGGATTTCCTGATAGGTGGCCAGCTGGTCCAGGGCCGAGGGAATTCCGAAAGTGAGGGTCTTTCCCAGGTTACCTGCCACGGCATTGAGCAGCAGAACGGCCAGTTCCAGGGATACGGCCTGCTTTCCTGCGGAACTGACTCCTCCGCCCAGCGCCAGTGAGGGTGAGTCCTGAGAGAAACGCCGCGCCAGTTCCTGAACCGAGGAAACCTCCACACCCGTCCTGTTTCGTGTTGCTTCCGGTGAATAAGGTTCCACCAGCGACTCGATCCATCCCCGTTGAGTTTCCACCTCGGGTGCTGCCAAACCCTGCTCCAGAATGGAGTGGATGATGGCAAGGGCGAGCTGAATCTCGGCACCGGGGCTGATAGGAACCCACCAGTCGGCATTGGAAGCAGTCAGGGAGAGCCGCGGTGAAATGTGAACGAAGTTGTCGGGACGCTCTGTGGAACGCCCTCTTCGCATTTTTTGAAAATCGCCCATCAGCTCGACGTTGGAGCGCCAGGTCTCCAGAAAGTCGGCTCCAAAGGAGATCAGGAAACGGGCTTCCTGCAGATGGTAGCTGGGGAGCTCGGAACGGTCGAAGGCGATCTGGGTGGCCCGGCGAAGAGGTTCATAGTGAAAAGTTTCATAAAAGAGCAGCCTCTCGGATCCCAGGGCCTGCAGCCACCGGCGCGTCAATTGTTCCATGGATCCGGTCAGGAGCTGGCCCATCCAGGCCACCCGCTGCTGCTCGCCGCTGGCCTTGATCTGGCCCAGGCGAGAGGTCAACAGCTGTTCGGCTTGTGCCCAGTCGGTGGGTCGAAGCTGGCCCCCTTCATCACGAAGGAGGGGGCCGCGGAAACGGTCCGGATTGTAAAGAGACTGAACGGATGCCTGTCCGCGAATACAGAGGCGCCCTTTCCCCACCGGATGGTTGGGATTGCCCTCGGCCTTGATGACGCGGCCTTCCCGAGTCTTGGCCAGCATGCCGCATCCGGCCGGGCATTCACGGCAATGGGTCGTATAGAAAGCCGCCACACCGGGTACGATATTGTCCGGGGAGACAAGATAAGGGATCAGCTGTTCTGTTTGTGAAGGGGAGCAGGCGTCCAGAAGGGCTGCCGGTCCACTGACTCCCATCACCTTGAGAAAATCTCGTCGCTTGATCATACCGTTCCTACTCCGGGGATATGCATAATCCCGGCTAATAGTGACAGGTGAGGCAATCCACGGAAGCCTCCTCACTGCGATGACAATCCAGGCACCATCCCATTTGCAGATTATTCACCCGGGTGACCTGGGTCATGGACTCTACGGCTCCGTGGCAGTCAGAACACTGGACCTCGGCCCGCAGGTGGGCTTCATGATTGAAATGAACGAAGCGGGGTAAGGTGTAAACCTTGATCCAGGGAACCGGCTCGCCGTTCTGTTGGTAATTGCGGAGCTTTTCGATATCAGGGCTGTCTCGGGCCACGATCAGGTGGCACCCCATGCAGCGATCAACGGAGGGAACTCCGGCGAAAGGGGATCGATTGGCATAGGTGTGACAATAGAAGCACTGGATGTTGTAGTCGGTGACGTGCAGTTTGTGATCGAAAGCGATGGGTTGATCCGGTGCATAAGGCTCCTCCGCCTGCACCATCCATACCGCTCCTGCCAGCAAGGCCAATATGAAAACACCCAGGCCTGCCGTCCATACGTGTTTGCCCATCGCCAAAATCTCGTAGTGCTTCGACTAGCACTGCCTCCAGTGTGTGTGGCTGCAATCCGGTCGGACGGGAGCGCTCGAGAACGCCCCTCATCTGGCCGACAAGTTTAAGTTATTGGAGACCAATGTCAAGAGAGCCATGGTTCGATTGCTCACAAGCGGGAGAGCTGGTAGCAGAGGGCATATGCTTCGATCTGATTTCAGATATCGTCGGTGCGAGCCCGAACGGTCAACTCCGTCCTCGAGAAGGGGACAGAAGTCATTTCCCACCCAAGAAGGGGACAGAAGTGAATTCATTTGGGAGATCGAGAAGGGGGCACGAAATGGGGAAGGTACGAGAAAGGGCCAGAAGCGAGGAGAGGAGCGAAAAGGGCACGAGAACGAACAGGGCAGGGGACAGGACGGAGAAGGGGACGAGAAGGGGACAGAAGTTTTGTCTCTGTTTGGGTTATACTGTCTCACCTGAAGTCTCCAACCTGAAACTTAAAAATGGCACGAAAAAAATCAGCGGCTATCGTTACCGGGCGCTTTGTCGCTCATCCTGATGGCTACGGCTTTGTCATTGCGGAAGATCCGTCGATGGAACAGGATGTCTTCGTTCCCCCAACCAAAGTGGGGAGCGCTGTGGATGGGGACACGGTGCGAGTTCGTCTCGTTCCTTCCCGCCGGCCTCGAAGACAAAAGGGGCAGAGTTCTCTGGAAGGAGAAATTTTTTCCATTGTCTCTCGGGGTCGAGAGACCATCGTGGGAAAGCTCTTTCGCTATCGCCAGGACATCTTCGTGGCTCCCCTGGACGAACGCTACCGCTACACCGTTCGACTCATCGATGAACAGGCCAAGAAAATTGAGGATGGAATGATCGTGGTGGTTTCCATCGTGGTTCAACCGGGGCCGAATCAGAGACCTCAGGGCAAGATCAGGGAAGTCCTGGGAGATCCCGATGATCCGGAGATTCAGTACAAGATTGTCTGCCACACCTATGAGATTCCCGTCGAGTTCCCCAAGGAGGTTTTACAGGAAGCGGAGTTGGCAGAAGAGCCGGATGGAGAGAGCATTCAAGAAAGAAAGGATTTTCGAAAACTTCTGACCGTTACCATCGACGGAGAGTCATCTCGTGATTTCGATGATGCCATCAGTATCGAAAAGCTGAAAAAAGGCCGTTTTCGGCTCTGGGTTCATATTGCCGACGTGTCCCATTATGTTCGTACGGATACCCCGTTGGATCGGGAGGCCTTACTTCGAGGTACCTCGGTCTACTTTCCGGATCGGGCCGTTCCTATGCTTCCTGAGAAGCTTTCCAATCAGGTCTGCAGCCTCAATCCCAAGGTGGATCGGCTGACCATGAGCGTGGTGATGGAAGTCGATGGTCAAGGAAAGGTTGCAAACGCGGAGTTCTACCGGTCGGTGATCCGCAGCGACGAACGGATGACCTATAGCGCCGTCAATAAAATTCTCATCGATCAGGATCAGGCGTTGAGAGGCCGCTATAAATCTCTTTTGGAAAGTTTCGACTGGATGTTAGAACTGTCCAGAATCCTCAGGGCCATGCGGGTGAGGAGGGGGGCCATCGATTTTGATCTTCCCGAAGCGGAGGTCGAATATGACGACAAAGGGGAAATTACCGACATTGTCCGTTCCGAGCGAAACGAAGCTCATCGTATTATCGAAGAACTCATGCTGCTGGCCAACGAGACTGTTGCCCAATACCTGGCCGATCAGGAGATCCCGTCAATTTACCGAGTTCATGAAGATCCTGATCCCTCCAAAGTCGAAGCTTTCCTGGAGTTGGCAACCGAGTTCGGGTATTCGTTGAAGCAAACTCAAGATGGTCGATACTCCTCTCGAGCCTTTCAAAAGCTGATGGTCAACATGAGTGGTAAGCCGGAGCAGAAGTTTCTTTCCTACCTGATGCTGCGCTCCTTTAAGCAAGCCCAGTATACGGAAGTGAATCAGGGCCATTTCGGATTGGCCTCCGCCTGTTACACTCATTTCACCTCTCCGATTCGGCGTTATCCTGATTTAATCGTTCACCGCATTTTGAAGATGGCCATCGACAAGAAGACCTCCGGCGGCGGGGCGGAGGGACTCTACGGCCGTCTACCGGAAATTGCCGGACGCTCTTCGGAAAGAGAACGAAAGGCGGTTGTGGCGGAACGGGAAATCATGCGCTGGATCATGGCCCAGTTCATGGCCGATCGGCTGGGCGACGAATACGACGCTTTTATTATTGGAGTCAAACGAAATGGCTTTTTTGTCGAGTTGCTGGACCATTTCGTGGAGGGCTTTGTCCCCGTCGAGACGATTTGGGATGACTTCTATGTCTTGAATCAACGCCATCACTGTCTGATTGGAGAAACGACCAAGAAAGTGTACCGGATCGGTGACCGGTTGAGGGTTCGGGTGGACAAAGTCAATCCTCATCGGCACCTGATTGACTTTTCGCCCGTTATTTCCGCGAAGCGATCTCCACGAAACGCGAAGCGATCTCGGCGAAAGCGGAAACGATAAGGTCTTCCTGCTCCGGGAAGACGGTACGCAAATCTAGAATTAACTGATCATCCTCGATCCGTGCGATCACCGGGGTGGGAGATTTTCTCAGCTGCCGTTCCAGCTTATTCACGGAATGTTGCTTCGAGGTTATGGCCAGTACATAGGTGGGGATCTGTTCTTCCGGCGCTGAGCCACCGCCGATCAGGGAGAAGCCCGCCTTGATTTCACTTGAAAAGAGCTTGGAATCCAACAAGTTCCGCAGTCGCTGAGCCCGTGTCTTGATTTCTTCGGCAGCGGCGGAAAGCATCCGCTGAACGGGGATGACCTTTTTATAGGTGCCCTTGTCGTATTGAATCAGGGTCCACTCGAGGGCTGCATAGCTCATCTTATCGATACGGCAGGCCCGCATGAGAGGGTTATGGCGTATGGCCTCCACCAGCTCTTTTCGACCCACCATAATGCCGGCCTGGGGACCTCCCAACAGCTTGTCTCCACTGAAACAGACCAGGTCGACCCCGGCAGCCAGAACCGATTGCACGGACGGTTCCTCGCGCAAAAAGGGATGGGATGAAGAAAAGAGGAGACCGCTTCCGGCATCTTCCACCAGGGGAATCTTGCTGTCACGGGCCAGTTCCACCAGTTCCGAGAGTTCGGGGCGGTGAGTAAATCCAATAATTTTATAGTTGCTGGGGTGCACCCGTAGAATCAAGGCTGTGTCGTCATCCAGGGCCTCTCGATAATCGGAAATCTTCGTTTTGTTGGTGGTCCCCACTTCCTTCAAGAGGACGCCACTGCGTTCCATAATGGCTGGGATACGGAATGAGCCTCCGATCTCGACCAGTTCTCCACGGGAGACCAGGACTTTCTTGTTTCGGGCCAGGGTATTGAGAATCAACAGAACGGCTGCAGCGTTGTTGTTGCAGACGGTGGCTGCCGGGCAGCTCAGCAAACGACAGATGCGCTCTTCGAAGTGCAGATCCCGATGCCCTCGCTTGCCGGTCTCCAGGTTGTATTCGAGATTGGAATATCCGGTGGCGATTTCCTGGATGGATTCGGCTGCCTCAGGAGCCAGGGGAGCCCGGCCCACATTGGTGTGAATAATGACACCGCTGGCATTGATGACCTTGCCCAGGGAGGAGGAAAGTCGCTGCTCCAGTTTGAAGCCTACGGTGGAATCCAGTGAGTCGATGCGCTCACTCAGGACTTGGTCCGAGAGCCGTCCCTCTTGAATTTCCGTGCGCAGCTCCTCTAGATATTCTTGAATACCATCCACAACAAGCTCTCGAGAATAGAGATCGATCAGGGCCTGAACCGAATCCTCTTGCAAAAGCTTACTGACGGATGGAAGACGCTGGAGAATCTGACTATCCGCAGACACGGGTCGAGTATACAGGAAGAGAGAGCTGACCACCTGACCGCTTGAAGCCCTAACCGCAGACCACCGCAAGCGGGAAATTCAAAATCCCAAACTCCAAATTCCAAATAAGTCCAAAATCCTAGATTCGAAAACTCGAAACTTTGAGTGTTCGTTCTTTTTTCTGTTTTCTTTTTTCTGCGCGCGAAGGGCCCTTCGAGGTATGCTGTATTTGAGGTGATGTCATGAAGCACTGGAAGTCGCAGACCGTTTTACTGGCCAAATTAGAGACTCATCTAAACGAACTGGCAGGTGATGGATACGAGATTTTTGGTCTCTATCCCGTCATGCTGTCTGTAGGAACAGAGGATGACATCACCACTTTCCTGGTCGTGGCCCATAAAGAGTTGGACTACATGGGAAAGGAAATGACTCAATTGGAAGTCGAAGCCACGGAACAGTAGAGCAGAAGACTGCAGACCACAGATAGCTGACCACAGACCATAGGCCACGGACTACAGGCCTGTTGAGTACCCTATCCTCCTTTTTTTCTTCTTTTTTCCTTTTACTATTCTCTGCGCGCCAAGCAGGCGATATGATGAGCGCTGGAAGGGAAAGGGAATGTCTGTATGAAAATCGAGACCGCATTGTTGAGTGTTTACAATAAGGGAGGGATTGTCGAGTTGGCTCAGCGCCTCACGGAAATGGGGATCCGAATCCTTTCCACAGGAGGCACTTCCGCCGCTTTAAAGAAAGCGGGCATCCCGGTCGTTGCCATATCCGAGTACACGGGTTCTCCCGAGATTCTGGATGGGCGAGTGAAAACGCTGCACCCGCGTGTTCATGGGGGCATCCTGGCTCGCCATGACGATCCCGACCACCAGAAAACCCTTCAGGAAAACGACATTTCACCCATCGGTCTGGTGGTCGTCAACCTCTATCCCTTTAGCCAGACGATCCAGGTGGAAGGCGTGACCATCGCGGAAGCCATTGAGCAAATCGATATCGGTGGGCCGACCATGATTCGGGCCGCCGCCAAGAACCATAAGTACACCACCGTGCTGGTGGACCCGGCGGATTATACAAAGGTGGCAGAGGAACTGAAGAGCCACCCTGGAGAAACCAGCGAGACCACTCGGCGTTGGCTGGCCGGAAAGGCCTTTCATCATACGGCTTCGTATGATGCGGCCATCGCCGGCTACTTTGAAGGTCTCGATTCCGAGCAGGAGGGTCTCCCTGCAGTTCTCAATCTGGGCTTACTGCAGAAAAGCTCCTTACGCTATGGTGAGAATCCCCATCAAAGAGCGGCCCTGTATCAGCCCTGGTTTTCACCCACTACGGGATTGATCAGTGCCCAACAACACCAGGGAAAGGAGCTTTCCTTCAATAATTATCTGGACCTTGAGTCGGCCTGGAATCTGACCCGTGAATTCGAAGATCCCTTCTGCGCCATCATCAAGCATACCAACCCCTGCGGCGCGGCCCTGGGGACGGGTTCGTCCGAGGCCTACGAGAAGGCACTGGCCTGCGATCCGATCTCGGCCTTCGGATCCGTTGTCGCTTTTAACCGGGAGGTGGATGGAGATACGGCCGAGCTGATGAGGTCACTCTTCATTGAAGCGGTGATCGCTCCTGGTTATCATGCCGATGCTCTGGAGATTTTCGCCAAGAAGAAAAATCTCCGCGTCATGGAAATGGGAGCTCAGGCCCTGCAGCCGGATCAAGCCGGAAAGTGGTTTGATTTCAAGAAGATTTCGGGAGGTTTTCTGGTTCAGGACAGGGATCTTTATTACATGAAGAGCGATGAACTCAAGACGGTGACCCAGCGTGCTCCCACTGAGGAGGAAAAAAAGGACCTGCTCTTTGCCTGGGAGGTCTGTAAACACGTGAAGTCAAATGCCATCGTTTACGCACGAGGCGGTCAGACTCTGGGAGTGGGTGCCGGGCAGATGAGCCGGGTAGATTCGGTCCGCCTGGCCGTGCAGAAGGCTCAGCTGAACCTGGAAAATTGTGTCCTGGCCAGCGATGCCTTCTTCCCCTTTCGCGACGCCATCGACGAGGCCGCCGGCACCGGCGTCAAGGCCATCATTCAACCGGGAGGATCCATCCGGGATGAGGAAGCCATCGAAGCGGCCAATGAGCACGAAATGACCATGGTCTTTACGGGCATTCGACATTTCCGGCACTAACTTTCGGAACAAAAACCATGTTACTGGCTATAGATATCGGGAATACCCACTTGGTCCTGGGGGTTTTTAAGGACGACCAACTCGTCCACTCCTGGAGAGTGGTGACGCGAAGAAACCAGACTTTTGACGAGTACGCCGTGCTGTTCCGGAATCTCTTTGAGTTGGACGGAATTTCCGCCAAAGACATCGAGGGAATGGTCATCAGCTCGGTGGTTCCTCCTCTGAACAAGACGTTTGAATCGCTGGGCAAGCAACATTTCTCACTGGAACCCCTTTTTATCGAGTCCACCCTTCAGAATCTGGTGCCGATTCCTCTTTATAAGCCCCCAGCCGATGTGGGTGCTGATCGCATCGTCAATGCCATAGCCGCCTTTGACCTGATCGGCGGACCCGCCATTGTGGTGGACTTTGGAACAGCCACCACCTTTGATGCCATCTCAGGAAATGGGGAATATCTGGGCGGAGTCATCGCTCCCGGAATCGGCATCTCTGCGGAAGCGCTCTTTAGCCGTGCTTCCAAGCTGCCTCGAATCGAGATCAGAAAACCTTCGAAGGTCATCGGAGATTCCACGGTGAGTAGTATGCAGTCAGGACTTTATTTTGGATACGTGGGCCTGGTAGAGGGAATTCTCCGCAATATGAAGGGAGAATTGGGAGAGGCCGAGGTGTTGGCTACAGGGGGGTTGGCCTCTCTGGTGGCTGCCGCTACAGAAGAGATTGACCGGGTGGAAGAGGATCTGACTCTTTTCGGATTAAGATTATTCCATAGTAAGTTAAGCTCATAGACTTGGATAATTACTTTAATTATTTCACAGAGGTCGAGGAATACTTTGTCCGCAAGCGGGGCAAAAATCTTCTGGTTTCTCCCATGGACTGGGGTCTGATCGAGCTGTGGAGAGACAGCGGAATTCCTTTGCACATTGTCCTGCGGGGAATTGAAAGAAGTTTCGAGTCGACACAGAGCAGACAAAAAAGAAGCCCGAACACTCTTTCTTACTGTCATCCGGCCATTCTCGAGGCTTTCGACGAATACAATCAAGCCATGATTGGCGCTTCCCAGGAGAGCCTGGAAGAGGAAATCGCACCGGATGAGGATTCTTCTCAGGTCGAAGCCGTCCTGAATTTTTTGCAGGAACTGGAGAGTGCTCTAAAAGCCCATACCCATGAGGTCTCTCAAAGGGCCAGTGAACGAGTGACCGCTTTGAGGTCGGAATTTTCCTCTGCTCGGTCCATTGATTATCGAGAACTGGATCGTGATCTGGCTCAGATGGGAGTCGTGATTTCCGAGTCCCTGCAGAAGGAGATGGGGCCCGAGAAGCTGAAGGAGCTGCGGGCCGAGGTCAAGAAGGAAATGAAAATCTACCGCAAGCGTCTTTCTAAGGAGATGTACCAGCGCCTGGAGAAGAACTATCTGGATCGCAAGACTCTGGCCCTTCACGGTCTGCCTGAATTCAGTCTGCTGGGTGTGGAGCGGGGGTAGGGCGCAGAAAAAAAGAAAAGAAACAAGATAGAAGACTTCTAAGTTTCGAGTTTTAAATTTCCCGTTTCGAGCAGTATCCAGTCCTCATTACTCAGGTCTCAGTCTTAACCTGATTTCCTCAAAAGTCTCCTCTTGCATGGAGTAATGAAAGACCTGCCACCGAATGCCGTCGGTCTCAATTCGGAGACTCCCCCACTCCGATGTTGCCAGGACGGGCACGCCAGCTTCGGAGAAGCGTTCGAGAGTGTCCTTCGAAGGGTGTCCGAAGAGGTTTTTTCGTCCCGCCGAGATGATGGCCAGTCGAGGTTGGGTCTTCTCTAACACTGGCCGTGTATTGCTGGTCCGAGCTCCGTGGTGTGCGGCCTTCAAAATAGTCACTGGACTCAGTTTGGAGACCAGATATCGCTCAGCGGCCTGCTCGATGTCTCCCGTGAAGAGGATTTTGAAATTCTTGTACTGTAGCTGCACGACCAGGGAATTGTTGTTGGTATTCCAGCGGCTTCCCAAGGGGTTTTGCGCTGGCGGATGCAACACGAGGTGATCGATTCCTGCGATGGAAAAGCGGTCTCCCTCCTGAAGCTGCTGGCGAGAGGTGCCGAATTCTTGATAGGGAAAATCGTGAAAGAAAAGGTGATCAATAGGAAAGGCTTTGCGGATGAAACCGTACCCTTGAATGTGGTCAGCGTCAGGATGGGTCAGAAGAACATAGTCCAACTTCTGTGTTCGTTGCTTCCAAAGATAACGGGACACGAGGCGTTCTCCTACAAAGGGATTGTCCTTATCAGGAGAAAAGAAAAGCCCTCCCGTATCGATCAGTGCGTTTGTCCCGTCGGGATAGCGAATATGAATACTCTCTCCCTGACCAACGTCCAGCATCGTGATCACCAGATTTTGCTGGGGATGAGCAGGGGATAGTTGAAGTACCAGCCAAAGCCAGAGAGGAGTCAACAGTATCGCCAGCTTGGCTTTTCCAGGAAGAAAATAATAGGTCGACAGAACGAGTAAAAAGTAGATCAGGATCTCAGAAGCCTCCGGCTGTCGGACATAGGTGACCCAGCTGAAATCCTGCAGGCTGGTCATGAGGTGAAGTAAGCCCTCGGCATAGGTACTCACGAGTCGAGCAACAAGAGGACCTGTGGGCAGCCAAAAGGTCAGAAAGAGAACAAGGCAACCGGGAACGAAAAGGGTGAAAAAGGGAACCAGTAGGAGGTTGATCTCCCACTGCGTCCACACCCATCGATTGGTGTAGTAGAGAGTCACAGGAAGTGTAAAAAGCTGGATGACAAAACCGCACAGGGCCAGGCCCAGGACATAGCTGAGTACCCAACCCAAGGGGGAGAGGAAAATGCGCCATGGGCGGGGCCAGAGATAGAGCTTTTCTTCAAGAATAAATCGAACCCGGCGCTGCAGATTTGCGCGGGCAGTTCGATCAACGGAGACCTTTTCCGTGAAGGCATCTTGAAAACCTCGATAGAGGCTTTGCATCCGGGCTTCATAAGGAAGAACAAAAAGTCCTATCGCGCAAAGACACAAGTAGGAAAACTGAAATCCCGAGGAAAAAAGAAGGTCCGGAGATACAGCCAACAGAATCAAGGCCGAAAGACCGAGGGCGTTAAGAAACTGCCTGGACAGACCAAAGCCGAGAAGTAGATAAAAAAGGGTCATCATGATCCCGGCTCGGAGGGTGGGGAGTCCCGCTCCAACCAGGACCACGTAGGTCCACAATCCGGCCAAGGTGAGGATCCTGCCGAACAAGCCCCAACGATGGAACAGCCAATGGAGGAAAATAACAATGATGGAAACGTGGAATCCCGAGACGACAAAGAGGTGGAAAATGCCCAGTTGCTTCAGGAGCGCTCGATCAGTTTCCTCCAGGACTCTCTTTTGTCCCAGGAATACACTTCGAACAAGTTTGAGGGCATCGGATGCAAGGTGGTTCTGAGCAAAGGCGTGAAATTCTTGAACATATCCGAAAAGGGGACTCAGGAATCGCCCCATGGGATGGTGACCTATGCGTTCCACCTGAAGCGGAGATTTGAGGCGTATTCGATGAAGGATTCCCTGAGTCCAGAGTACCTGGCGGAAGTCGTCCACTCCTGGAATCTCATAGTAAGAGGGTTCTTCTAGAAAGCAGTTGAGGCGGAGGATCTCACCATAGCCGAGAGGCGGATCGAAATAGGTTTTCGGATCTGGATGGGATGAAGATAGGTAGACCGCCAAGCGTCCTGGATAGGTGATGGATTTCTCTTGTTGTTGGACGTGAAGAGGAGAGAGTTCCAAGTAGATGTAATCGTCAAGGACTTGGGGCGGTCGAGAGATCCAACCTTCCACCTGCGTCAGGTGATTGTCTTTGAGGGGTACCTGGGGCCGAGTCACTTCGTAGCAGCTCCCCAGGATCGCACTTGCCCCTAAGGCAAGAAGAAAAC
>CBDUTA010000044.1:0-14853 GCA_965369785.1 uncultured bacterium | reverse complement strand
CTAGGGGACACCAAGATTACTTCCCTGAATCGATCTAAGCCACTATAATTCAAGCAGCTATGAGACGTATACAAGGAGCGTGCGATGTGGAAGTCTGTGAAGTGTTTTTTAATCGTGTCAGCCAGCTTGGTAGCCGTGGCCTGCGGCGGAGGCAGTCCCTCCCAGCAGTCGGAGGTCGAGCAACAACCCGTTGAAATTTCTGAGGAGCCGGGGGGCGAGTCCCGCGATATGACCAGCGGCGAGACTTGGATCGAACGATTGGAGCGACCGGACCGGCTCCCAGGCCTGAGAGTCGATGCCGTGATCGCGGCCTTGGCGCTGAAGGATGGTGACGTCGTCGCCGACATCGGTGCCGGGCCTGGTGCGTTCACGATCCCGTTTGCTAAGGTGGTTGGGCCTTCGGGCAGGGTCTTGGCCGTGGATCTCTGGCCCGAGCTGATGGACTACGTCAACGAGAAGGCGCTGAAGGAAGGTGTCACCAACATCGAGACCATCCTGTGCAAGCCGGACGATCCTAGCCTCCCGCCAGATCAGGTCGACATCGCCTACTTCCATGATGTCTTTCACAACGTTCCTGACCGGCAGGCCTATCTGGAGCTGCTGGCCTCCTACTTGAAGCCGGACGGCCGCATCGTGATCATCGAGCAGGAGTACGACGACCCGATCGCAAAGAAATGGGATGTGCCCGAAAACCGGATCACGAGGGAGCAGGTGGATTTCTGGATGTCGAACATCGGCTTCCAGCTGGTCGACGAGTTCGACCTGTTCCAGGGTGAGAACAACCCGCCCGGAGCGGGTATGCCCGAGCGGTGGTTCGTGGTCTACGCGCGGGTTGCCGCCAGTTGATATTCGTTATGTTCATCGGCTCTGAAAACCAAAGGATTGAAGGACTGAAGATGGCGGAGGCAGAGTGTGATCGAATGGACTGAAACCCCATAGTTGCCTCCAGAGATCTCTTTATTCCAGACGACCATCGCAGGCCTATCAACTGAGCGGAACAATGTAAGTGGCGATTGAGAAATTGATTGAGAAAGAAGAGAAGGGATAACAAACCCGGCCATTTCAGGTCTTCATCTAGCGGGTAGCAGGGTGCGTATAGAGTGCAGAAAGTGCGGTTTTTTTCCGCGTCGCGCAACTCTAAAGTGTTAGAATCCTGTCTGGGCAAGGGTCATTGTAAAAAGGTGCTGCACATTTCGATTCCGCACAAGCTACACAAATAGGGGCAAGGGTTATGAACCTCTCCAAGGTATTTCGCCTTCTCTTGCTTCTTTGCATCTTGGTAGGAGGTGCGGCCATCGTGTGGAGTTTTCTCTCCCGCCGTCAGGGAGGGGTTGTCCTTCCTGGGATCCCCATTCTCTCACCGGACATTAGCCGCCAGACCACACAGTTTCAATACACGGAGCACAAGCGTGGAAAGACGGTGTTCACTGTTTATGCAGAGACCAGCACACAGACGGTCAGCCAGGTTCACACGCTGCAGAATGTGACCTTTACTTATTATGACGAAGGCGAAGAACCTTCAGATGTCATCTCGGCTCAAGAAGCGGTCTACCGCATCCCGGAAAAACAGATTGAGTTCTCCGGCGATGCCATCATTCAGTTGGCCGATGGCACCGAGGTGTTTTCAGATGAGGTCCGTGCCGACCTGGTTCAGGAAAGTGCGGTGATTCAACGGAGTTTTCGTTTCAAGAAGGGTAATATTAAGGGAAATGGAGAATCCCTGACTTACCGCTTTCCCCGCCGGGAGCTTCAGGTGGAAAAGGGATTGCACTTGCTGACCGATTCCGACTCAGGACCGATCGAAGGGAAGGCTTCTCAGGCCGTTTATTTGCTCTTAGAAGGGAAAATCACCCTTATGGGAGAGGCCCTGATCTCAGGGAGTGGAGCGGATCTGAAGGCGGATCAGATGATTATTTTTCTGACCCCGGAAAACCAAATTCAAAAGATTCTCAGCTCGGGTCGAGCCTCCCTCGATTCCGGTACCTCGAAATCACTATCGGGTCATCAGATCAATGTGTTTTTCGATCCGGCTCTGGGCCGATTTGACTCGGTTGAGGTTCTGAGTCGGCTGCCAAAGACAGTTGAAAGAGCCGTTTACTCGGAGCAGGTACCGGGGAGAAACTACTTCCTGGAGGCGAATCAGATTACCGTTTTACCGAATCGGGCAGGGACCGTCCAGGGGTTGTTCTTGGAGAAATTTACAGCTCAGGGCGAGGTGCGATTTCACTCTCCCACCCTGGGGATTGAGGAGTCCAGCTCCAACGAGATGGAGGGGCAGTTTTTCGAGAACGGGGAGTACTTGCGGCAACTCGATCTTCGAGGACAAGTTTCCGTTACTCGAAAGCCCGATAGCCAGGCCTCGACTGAGGAAAAACTGCGCAGTGAGGCCTTGAGCTTGCGCTTTGGGCCAAGTCAAGAGATTGAGCAGGCCCGGGCCACTGGCAATGTAGATTTGAGGGTGGATTCCGCACAGGGTTATCGTCATCTCTCGGCTCGGGAGTCCGTGGATGTGAGCTACCTGGAGGGAGTTCTCCAGCGAATAGTGAGCAGGGGAGACAGCCGAATGGAAGGGGTTAGCCTCGACAAGAAAAGCGTCTTGGAAGCTCCTTTAATCGATATTCGTTATCGGCGAGGTCTTCTGGATAACATGATGGCGCAAGGGGGAGTGACTCTGGAATCGAAGGATCAGGATAAGGAGAAAGCCAGATATACGAGCAGTCAGCGACTGGAGGTCTCTTATCAGGACGGGAAGATGGAGCGGGCCGTCCAGTCCGGTAATTTTCACTTCTGGGAGGGTACTCCTGCCACTATTGATGTGCAGTCGGATCAAGCCGTCTATGATTCCGAAAGCCAGAGAGTTACCATGACGGGACAGAGCCCAATGCTCAAGTTCATGGGCGACAACAGCGGCACTGGCGCTTCACTGATGGAGACCCTGGCCGAGCGTCTCGAGGTGGACCCGCAGACCGGCGAGGTGAGCGCCGCTGGGAAGGTGAGAAGCTTTCTTCGAGAGGAGGACGGTCCCATTGTCATCACCGCGGGTCGTATGCGGGCCGATCCGGAGACGGGCTGGATTAATTATTTTTCCAATCCGAGAATCGTGCAACAATCTAACTCCATCACAGGGGACACCATACGCTACAATCACCGGGAGCAACAACTGGTGGTCGAGGAGACCGTAGAGAGCTTCCTGATCCAGGACAGCCCTGCAGAGGAGAAAGTGTATAAAGTGAAAGCGGACCGGCTGCTCTACAAGCGAGCGGACCTGCGGGCACGCTACGAAGGGAACGTTCGGGTCAGTACAGAGGATCTGCTTGTCGATGCTCCCTTTGTGGACTTCGTTTTTGCAACAGCCGACCAGAGTCAGCTCCAGGAGATTGTCGCCTGGGGAGGTGTGGAGATTACCCAAGGAGATAGGAATGCCCAAGGGGATCAGGCGGTTCATTATCCCATCGAGGAAAAGGTCGTCCTCACCGGAGATCCCGCACAGGTCGTCGACGGAACGAAGGACACGGTCACCGGTCGGCAACTCACCTTCTTCATCGGAGATGAAAGACTCTTGATTGAAAATCCCTCTGCTCACGAGACGCCATGAATTTAAAAGAGTCCCCCCTCACACTGGAGGCCCGAAAACTCGATAAATCTTATCGGGGAAGAAAAGTCGTCAATGACGTCAGCTTAACGATTTCATCCGGAGAAGTGGTGGGGTTGCTGGGACCTAATGGTGCCGGAAAAACCACCACTTTTTACATGATTGTCGGTCTGACCACTCCGGACAGCGGTAACGTCCATCTGAATGGGGAAGAGATTACCTCATTGCCCATGTACTTGCGGGCGAGGCGAGGAATCAGTTATCTGCCTCAGGAGCCTTCCGTATTTCGGAAGCTTTCTGTCGAGGATAATCTTTATGCGGTGGCTGAGACACTGGATTTAGCCCCAGGGATGGCGGATCAAGTGGTCAGCGAACTTCTGGAAGAATTTGGGATTACCGACCTGAGGAAAAGTCTGGCCTACACCCTTTCGGGAGGTGAACGCCGCCGTCTCGAGATTGCTCGTTCCATGATGATCAAACCGAAGTTCGTTCTCCTGGATGAACCTTTGGCCGGTATTGATCCGCTGGCCGTTTTGGAGATCCAACGCATCGTTGCTCAACTCAAGTCCAGAAATATCGGCGTCTTGATCACTGATCATAACGTAAGGGAAACCCTGAAAATCACCGACCGAGCCTACATTATCAATGAGGGAAAAATCTTCCGAATGGGAACGCCTGATGTGCTTTCCTCCGATATGGAGGTACGTAAAGTTTACCTGGGTGAAAACTTTAGATTATACTGATTTACAGGGATAACACAGAGAGGAGGCTGTGAGATTTCCGTTGTGTTTGTACTGACGGCTGTAGGACCTTTCGATGAGCAAACATTTGAGGCCGAGTTTAGGACTAACCCTTTCGCAGCGACTGGTGATGACACCTTCGCTGCTGCAAAAAATTGAACTCCTCACCCTGAATCGATTAGAACTTTCCGATCTCCTGAACCAGGAGCTGGGCGAAAATCCCGTACTCGAAGAAATTGCAGGACAAGCAGAAGTTGAAGGGGCTGAGAGAACGGAAGAAAAGGAGAAGTCCGACGATACGGAAGGGTACGAAGACTTCGACTATGAATACTTTTTCGGTGAATACCTGAGTCCCAGTTCCAGGTCCCGTGAGTGGGAAGGTAAAAGCGAGCAGCCCTCCTTTGAGCTTTTTCTGGCCACCCCTTCCACATTGAACGATCATCTCAATTGGCAGCTGAACTTGAGTGAAGTTGCCTCTGAAATTAACGAGATCTGTTACTTCATCATTGGCAATATCAATGAAGACGGCTATCTGAATCTCCCTGTCGAGGATATTGCAGAATCCCTGAAGGTTTCAGTGGAGCAGGTTGAAGCAGCTTTGCAAGTCGTGCAGGGCCTGGATCCCATCGGAGTAGGCAGCCGAGACCTGCAAGAGTGTTTGCTGATCCAGATTCGGGCTTCCGGATTGGGGGATTCTCTAGTTGAGAAACTTGTGCAGGATCAGCTTCCTTTGATTCAGGCCAAGAAGTTTCGAGAGCTTTCCAAGCAGCTCGGCTGCGACCTGGAAGAGATTGCGCAAGCCATGGAGACGATCCGGAGTTTTTCACCCAAGCCGGGTCAGAAGTACAGTACTCAAAGTCCGGTCTACATCCAGCCTGACGTTCATATTTATAAAGTGGGGGATGAGTACCAAATTTCTCTGAACGACGACGGTTTGCCCAAATTGCGGTTGAGTCGCGCTTATCGCGAACTGCTCAGGCAAAAAGATGTTTCCAAGGAAACCAAGAGTTTTGTTAAGGAGCGCTTTCGCTCCGCCATGGAATTGCTGAAAAGTGTGGATCAACGTCAGCAGACCATCTATCGGGCTTGCGTAGCCATCGTGGAGCGACAAAAGGGCTTTCTGGATCGCGGAGCTTCCTATCTCAAACCGATGTTGATCAAGGATGTAGCCGAAGAACTGGGTGTGCATTCTTCGACCGTTAGCCGGGTTGTGGCCAACAAACACGCCTATACGCCGCAGGGTGTCATCGCACTCAGAAAGTTTTTCACCAGTGGCATCGAAAGAGATGACGGTGAGAATCTTTCCGTGGTGCAGGTGAAAGAGAAAATCAAAGGGATTCTTGCTAATGAAGACACCCAGAAACCTCTCTCGGATCAGAAAATCTCCAGACTTCTGAACGAGGATGGAATTCAGATCACTCGAAGGACCGTAGCCAAGTATCGCGATCAGATGCGGATTCCAGGATCCCGCGAACGAAAGCTGGCCGTGCTCTTTTAGTGTGTCTCGATGGCCTCTGAAAAGACTAAGCCGCCTAAGCCAACCACCACCGTCAGAGAACTGAGCCAGTTGTCGAGCCAACGTCTGAAGCTAGTCCTGAGGGGCGGTGAGGATGGCCTGGATAATCCCATTACCTCGCAGCGAATACAAAAGCTGGGACTGGCCTTGGCCGGTTATGTCGACTACCTGCACGAAGGAAGAGTGCAATTGGTTGGCCGAACGGAGATCCATTACCTGAAGACTTTGTCCGCGGCTGATCGAAAAACAGCCATTAAGCAGATCTTTGCCCGGGAATTGTCCTGTGTCGTGATTACCTCGGATCTGAAAACCCCTGCCTCCCTCCTGCGCAATTGCGAGGAAAACAGGGTCCCGCTCTTTAAGACCAAGGCTTTGAGTTCGACGGCCATCACAGAAATTTCAGGTTTTCTGGAAGAACAACTGGCCCTGAGGACCACGATTCATGGAGTTTTGATGGAAGTCTATGGGCTGGGGCTGCTTCTTCTAGGTCCTTCCGGGATTGGAAAGAGCGAGTGCGCCCTGGATTTGATTTTACGCGGTCACCGGTTGGTCAGCGATGATATGATTGTGATCAGGAAGTTCGGTTCTGACCGGTTGATGGGTTCGGGTCCCAGCGATTTTCAGTTCCATATGGAGCTTCGCGGATTGGGAATTGTCAACATCAAGGAACTCTTTGGGGTTTCAGTGTTGAGTCCAAAAACAATCATTGATATCGCCATAGATCTGGTGCGATGGAATTCCAAGGAGGAGTACGATCGACTGGGATTGGATGAAAGGCAATACTCCTTGATGGATGTCTCCGTTCCTCTGATCACGATGCCCGTGGCACCGGGCAGAAATTTGGCCACACTGGTGGAAGTAGCCGTTCGACTTCAAATGCTGAAAAGCCAGGGATACAGTCCTTCCAGCGAGTTCTTCAAACGATTGGATGCCCGCCTGAAACCGCCTCGGACCTCCTCCGATGACGTATGGCGCCTGTAAACCTTCAATCCCTGGTCATCATTACCGGAATGAGCGGCTCGGGAAAGCATACTGCTTTCAAGGCTTTTGAGGATTTAGGTTATTTCTGCGTCGACAATCTTCCCACCTCTTTGATCTCTCGCCTGATCCAGATGTCTGATGCCTCGGGGGGGGAGATCCAGGAATTAGCGATTGTGATTGATGTTCGGCTTGGGGAGCCGCTGGCAGGCTTCGAAAATCTCTTTGGTGAGATCAGGCGACTTCACACCAATGCCAAGATAATTTTCGTTGATGCCTCGACAGAGGTTTTGGCAAGAAGATATGGTGAGACCCGTCGCGTTCATCCGCTGGCCCAGGACAAAACACTACTCGAAGGCATTCGTGCGGAAAGAAAGAGGCTTTCCAGTGTGCGGACTCTCGCCGACCTGATCATCGATTCCAGTGATTTTACCGTTCACGATCTCCGCAATTTCATCTACCAGAACTTTCAGCGGACGGACCAGAAAGAGGTTCTGAGCCTTTCGCTGGTCAGCTTCGGATTCAAGAACGGGATTCCCCACAACTCCGAGCTGCTTTTTGATGTGCGATTTCTTCCCAACCCCAATTTCGTTCCCGATCTGAAAGAGCAGACAGGAAATGATCTCAGTGTGGCAAAATATATGCTGAAACAGCCAGAGACTGGGGAAATCCTGGACAGGATTCACGATATGTTAGAATACCTGCTGCCCAAATATTCTA
Organism: uncultured bacterium; assembly: GCA_965369785.1. Classification (GTDB taxonomy): domain Bacteria; phylum Acidobacteriota; class UBA6911; order RPQK01; family JADFOI01; genus JADFOI01. The sequence continues at coordinate 7,307 of CBDUTA010000044.1, read as the reverse complement.
GAGAAGGTAAGAAATATCTCACCATCTCCATTGGCTGTACCGGCGGAAGACACCGTTCCGTACTGGTGGCCAATGAGTTGCAGAAGCGCCTGAAAAAGGAAGGGCGCAAAGTGAATCTGATTCATCGGGATTTACACAGCGAATGACTAGCCCGGAATTCTCACACCTCCTTGTCACGAAGCAGCGAAAGGGCCGGCCTGACAAGGCGCCGGACGGAGGCCCCCGCAAACGTACTCTCTGCAGTACGTTGAGGAGGCCGACCGAGGGGAACGCAGTCAGGCCGGATGCTGTCGCCGCTGCAGTAGAGGGGGTATGAGAAATGCGGGCTGAGGATTCTTTGGTGGGTGCGCTCGTTGTCACGCATGGCCAGTTGGGGCAGGAGCTCGTCTCCGCTGCACAGGCTATTGTGGGTGAGGTGTCCCACATTGTGGCGGTGTCGATTGGCTGGAATGATGATGTCAACGAATCAAAGAAGAAGATTGAGCAAGCTGTCGCAGAAGTGGATCAGGGGAAGGGTGTCATCATTCTCACAGACATGTTTGGCGGCACGCCTTCGAACCTTTCCCTTCCTTTGCTCAAGAGAAATGAACTTGAAATCATCACGGGCGTTAATCTGCCCATGGTCATTAAACTGGCCAATCAGCCTGGCACTGACTCGCTTTCAGAATTGGTGACCAAAGTGAAGAAAAAGGGACAAAGTCATATCTCCATCGCCAGCGAGCTTCTGGGAGAATGATTCGAAAAACTCTTCTAATCAAGAGCGAGTTGGGCCTGCATGCACGTGCCGCTGCCAAGTTGGTGAAACTGACTTCCCAGTTCGAGTCGGATATCAAGTTATCCCGACTCAACACGGAGGAGCAGATTGACGCGAAGAGTATCTTGGGAATTCTGCTCATGGCTGCCGCCAAAGGGACGGAGATTGATGTGATTACCGATGGAAAAGACGAAGAGGTGGCCATGGAAGCGGTAGTGCAATTGGTGAACAACCGGTTTGGTGAAGAGAAGTGACCCAGGCCAGGCGGGATCGATCGCCTCAAGAACTATCCGGTGTTGGACTCTCCCCCGGAGTCTCGATAGGTACTGCCTATGAAGTGGAGCCGCAGATTGTAGCCTTGTATCCGATTCGCATCGCTTCCGATGAAGTGACCAGCGAGTTGAAGAGACTTCGTGCCGCTCTCAAGGAATCACGTCGACAGCTGGAGAAGGCAAAAGAAAAACTTGAAGCGGAACTGGGCAGGGAGCACTCTCACATCATCGATGCCCATCTGCTGATTCTGGAAGATCCTCTCTTACTGGAAGAAATCGAAAAGAAGATTCAGGAGGAGCTGCAAAGTCCGGAGCGGGCCGTTCGAGAAGCCGCTGAGAATTGGATTTCCGCTTATCGTTCCCTGGAAGACCCTTTTTTCCGGGAGCGGGGTTCGGACGTGGAAGAGGTGGTGCAACGCCTGATCTTCAATCTGATGGAACTCGATTCGCATGGGCACGAAGGTTTACCGGAGGATCTGATACTGGTGGTTTCTGAAGCCAGTCTTTTTCTTCTCGTCGAGTATCCTCTGGAGCGGATCAAAGGGCTGGTGGTGAAGAGGGGAGGAACCACTTCACACGGCATCATCATTGCCCGTTCCTATCAAATTCCCGTGGTGGCTGGAATTCAAAACTTGAAGGAAGTGATCCGCACGGGTGACACGCTGATTGTGGATGGGACCTCAGGAATGGTCCGAGTCCGACCCTCCAAACAGGAAATCAGGAGCTACCAAACTCGAGTCCGGAAAGAACAGAAACTTCAACAGGAGTTGGTGGGAGACACATCTCCCTGTTTGACTTCTGATGGCCAGAGAATTTTTTTGTATGCCAACGTTGAGATCGATAGTGAGGTCCCTCTTGGACTTGAACTGGGGGGCGGCGGGATCGGTTTGTTCCGCTCAGAATACGTCTACATGAAGGACAAGCAGAAGCCTGTCAGTGAAGATCAACAGTTCAAGATTTATAAGAATCTGGCCACGATTGTGGGGAATCGTCCCGCTCATATCCGAACCTTGGATTTGGGGGGGGAAAGACATCCCTATTTTTCCCCGATCCTGGGTGAGACCGACACCGCGCTGGGGTTGCGGGGCATTCGTCTTAGCCTGCGCTACCCGGATATTTATCGGGAGCAAATCCGGGCCATTTTACGAGGCAGCGCCTACGGAAATCTGAAAATTGTCCTCCCCATGGTTTCCGATGTCGATGAAGTGGTCCAAGCCTCGCGACTCATTCAGGCGGCCAAGGAGGAACTTCTCGGAGAAGGAGTGGACTTCAATGAAGAAATTGAAGTCGGTATCATGGTGGAAGTTCCGGCGGCCGTCATCATGTTGGAATCGCTTTGCCCCCATGTCGACTTTCTTGCAGTCGGCACCAATGATCTGGTCCAGTATACGCTGGCGGCCAGCAGAACGGACGATCGTATTGGCAACCTGTGTAATCCGTTGCATCCTGCTGTTTTGAAGAGTCTTTATCGAGTAGCCCAAGTGGCGGCAGCAGAAGGTGTGCTGAGTTTGGTTTGTGGTGAAGTCGCTTCCCATCCTGTTTATGCCCGCCTCCTAATCGGAATGGGCTTCCGGCATTTGTCCATGAGCCCGTTTGCCATTCCCGACGTCAAGGGCAGGCTGCGAGAGATTTCTACTCTCGAGGCAGGCGACATGGTGGCGGATGTTCTCAGGCAATCCACCCTGGAAGAAGTGGAAGACTATGTCAATGAGTTCATGAAGAATCAGAAGGCAGAAGTAATAAGTTAGAGAATAGAAAACAGAAGATAGTTGTCAGCGGTCTACTGGTCAGGTTTTCCCCATGATTTCAGCCAATCAACTCACCATCTTACGTATGGCCTTCGTGCCACTTCTGGTCCTGCTGGTGGTGTACGACTACTTTGTAGCCGCATTGGCCGTTTTTATATTGGCCGGCGTAACGGATGTGCTGGACGGCTTCATGGCTCGGAAATTTGGACAGAAAACTCCCATTGGGGCCTTTCTGGATCCGATTGCCGACAAATTGCTGCTGGTCAGTTGCTTCATCCTGCTTTCACGAAACGCTGTCGAAATGAACGTGACGATTCCTCTCTGGCTAACGATCACGGTGATCGGACGCGACATTCTGCTGGTGGTGAGCGTCGTCATCATTAACCTGACCATGGGGAGACACCTGTTTTCTCCCTCCATTTATGGAAAGGCGACGACGTTTTTGCAACTCTTGACCGTGTTTTTGGTGCTGGTGGCAAACGCTCTGAACACCGGCATGCCTCTTTGGGGCTCGGTTTTCTATCTGACGGCTGCCCTAACCGTCATCTCCGGACTGCATTATATGGGCAGGGGGATGAAGCTCTTTGAGTATAATCAGGAAGAGGTCTGAAGAATGGCGGCATTCAGGAACCTAAAGATTGAAGTCGAAGATCGGATTGCTCTGGTCACGATCGATCAACCTGAGGTGTTGAATGCCTTGAACCAGACCACCATGGAGGAACTGGAGGAGGCCTTTTTGGGGCGATTGACACAGGATGATGTGGGGGCAATTATCCTGACCGGTGCCGGAGAGAAGGCCTTTGTAGCGGGCGCGGATATCAAGGAATTGGCTGCCCTGGATCCCCTGGAGGCCAGAGCAAAGTCCCGCCGGGGACAGGGGATTCTGGAGTTGATCGAGGGCTTTTCAAAGGCAGTGATTGCCGCCATCAATGGTTTTTGTCTGGGAGGCGGCTGTGAGCTGGCTTTAGCCTGTCATATCCGCATCGCTGCGGACGGTGCTCAAATCGGCCTGCCGGAGGTCAAGTTGGGACTGATTCCCGGCTACGGCGGAACGCAGCGCTTACCTCGCTTGGTGGGTAAGGGAAAGGCAATGGAAATGATCCTTTCCGGAGAGAGTGTTGGCGCTCAGGAGGCGGAGAGAGTCGGGCTGGTGAATGGGGTTGTCTCCCGGGAGGACTTGATTTCCAGGTGTCGGGAACTGGCGGCCCGGATAGTGGCTAACGGCCCACTTGCGGTGCGATATTGCATCGAGGCAGTGAACAGCGGGCTGGACATGCCTCTGAAGGAAGCGACACGGTTGGAAGCCTCGTTATTTAGCCTTTGCTGTGCCACGGAAGATATGAAAGAGGGGACCCGAGCTTTTATAGAAAAGAAAAAGCCGCAATTTAAAGGAAGGTGAAAGGTTCTCAAACGTGAAAGAGTTTGTTGGAAAAACAGAATCCCAGGGATTCAAAATCGGGATTGTCGTTAGCCGCTTCAATGAGATGATTACGGAGGGGTTACTGGCTGGAGCCTTGAACACCTTGAAGGAAACGGGAGTCGCCGATGAAGACATCACTCTGGTACGGGTACCGGGAAGCTTCGAAATTCCACTGGCGGCCCAGCGACTGGCACAAACGGGACAATTAGAGGCAATTGTTTGCCTCGGGGCTGTGATTCGAGGGGAGACACCTCACTTCGACTACATTTGCTCGCAGGCCAGTAACGGAGTTCGCGAAGTAGCCCTGAAATACAACCTTCCGGTAACTTTTGGCATCATCACTGCCGACACCGTGGAACAAGCCCTGGCTCGAGCCGACGTGGAAGACAGAAACAAGGGGAGTGAAGCCGCCATCAGTGCCGTTGAAATGGCCAGTCTGATGAAAGATCTGGAGGCGGAAGGGAAATGAGGAGCCAGGAGACAGGAGACAGTTTGGATTCTGAATTTGGAATTTGTTTAGGATTTCGGATTTGGAGTTTGGGATTTCAGCCGGTTTTCCGGCTGTGGTCTGTGGTCAGGCGGTCAGGTGGTCAGGTTCTCCCGGTCAGGATTCCCCCCCATGAGTAGCAGGAGGAAGGCTCGTGAGTTTGCTTTGCAGATGCTGTTTCAGCAGGACCTCAATAAAGTCGCAGTGGAGGAGGTCGTAGAGCTTTTCTGGAAGGCCCATCCAGCCGAATCGGAGAATCGTGAATTTGCCGAGCTTTTGTTCAAGGTAACCCTTGAAAACCAATCCCACATCGATGAACTGATTCGTGGTCATGCTCAACACTGGCGATTGGAGCGAATGGCTGCCGTGGATCGGAATGTACTGCGTTTGGCAGTGAGTGAATTTCTCAATACCGACACCCCTCATGTTGTGGTGATTGATGAGGCCGTAGAAATCGCCCGCAGGTTCAGCACCGCCGAGTCCTCCCAATTTGTCAATGGTATTCTGGATGCCATTCGAGAGGAAATGGAAGATCGGCCTGTAAAAGAAGGTCAGCATGGGTGATAAGATTGATCTCATCGAGCAGCGCTCTCAGAAACTGGAAGAAATTCGCAAGCTCGGACACGATCCCTATCCTCACAAGTATGAGCTGAGTCATACCGTGGCTGAATTGGTCCACGAATTTTCCAAGAAATCTGGGCAGGAGTTGGAGCAGGAAGAAGTGTCCGTGCAGACGGTCGGTCGGTTGGTCAATCTACGTGGACACGGAAAGGCCGGTTTTGCCGATATCCAGGGTTCCGGGGGGCGAATCCAGATCTATGTGCGGCAGGATCGAGTGGGCGAGGAAAATCACCAGCTTTTCCGTTTATTCGACGTCGGAGACATTATCGGTGCCCGGGGTACCTTGTTTCGAACCAGGACAGATGAGCTGACCATTAAGGCTGAGCAGCTGGACTTTCTGGCCAAGGGTCTGTTGCCTCTGCCCGAAAAGTGGCACGGTCTAAGCGATGTGGAGACCCGTTATCGGCAGCGCTACCTGGACTTGATGGCCAATCGGGAGATAAGAGACATTTTTATTCGCCGGGGTCGCATCATCACTGAGATCAGGAGTTTTCTGGAATCGAGAGGCTATTTGGAGGTGGAGACCCCGATGATGCAGCCACTGGCGGGAGGAGCGACGGCCCGGCCCTTCAAGACTTTTCACGAAGCGCTCAGCATCCCTCTGTTTCTAAGAATCGCTCCCGAACTCTATCTCAAGAGGTTGATTGTGGGTGGTTTTGACCGGGTCTACGAAATCAATCGGAGCTTTCGAAATGAGGGGATTTCTACACACCACAACCCTGAGTTTACGATGCTGGAGTTTTATGAGGCTTACAGTGATTATCAGGATTTGATGAACTTGACCGAGGAGATGCTGCGGACGGTTGTTCAAGCGGTCACGGGCGGTCTCGAAGTGCAATTCAACGGCAATTCGATCGATTTCAATAGGTTTGCCCGTTACTCCATGATCGAGGCCATCCAGAAGTTTTGGAAGGAAGAGAGTGCCCCTTCAACGGAAGATCTGTGCCGGCACGATCAGTTAAGTGCTTTGTCGGAAAAAGCAGGCCTGGAGTTTAAAGCAGACCTGAATTGGGGAAAGCTGCTTGAGCTGTTATTTGAGCATGTCGTGGAAGAGCACCTCATCCAGCCAACCTTCATTTATGATTTTCCCACGGAGCTTTCTCCGCTGTCCAAGACCAAGGATGAAGATTCCCGTTTTGCTGAGCGATTTGAACTATTTATTGGAGGCCTTGAGATTGCCAACGCCTACAGTGAGCTGAATGATCCGGAAGAGCAGAGGAATCGATTCAAGGAACAGGTGGAGGCCCGCGTCCGTGGAGATTCTGAGGCCCACGAAATGGATGAGGATTACCTGAAAGCCCTTCAATATGGGATGCCCCCAACGGCTGGAGAGGGCATCGGTATCGATCGCCTCACCATGGTGTTGACGGATTCGGACTCCATTCGAGAGGTGATTCTGTTTCCGCACCTGAGACCCAAGTCCTGACTATGCATAAGTTCTCCACTGTAGCGACAAAATCATCCGGCGTGCGTTGCGCACCGACTGCGTTCCACTCGGTCGGCCTCCTCAACGTACTGCAGAGAGTACGTTTGCGGGGGCCTTCCGTCGCGCGCCTTGTCAGGCCGGCGCTTTCGTCGCTTCGTGACGAGAACCTATGCATAATTCAGGCTAGCGTCCTCAGATTTAGATGATCATGCAAGGGATAAGTTACATCGGGCGGACTTGGTGGGCTCCGGCCACCCGCTTTCATCTTGACAATACAACGGTTTGCGGCTAAAAACGTGGCAACGCATTGGAAAATTTAACTGTTTATACCGCGAGTTTCGATAGAAAAATCTGTAAACCGTCAAACTAGGGAGGCATTATGAAAATCGAACCCTGCCGGATCAAAACCTTTGTCGTCATCCTGAGCCTGCTGTTCTTCTTCCAGGCTAGTCACTCGTTCGCTCAGCTGGTGCCCGAGGTGGCCGAATTCGGCTATGCCGACACCATCTTTGTCAACGGGAAGGTGGTGAGCATGGACGATGAGTCCCGCTCAACTGACGTGGGAAACATCTATGAGGC
>CBDUTA010000043.1:0-14931 GCA_965369785.1 uncultured bacterium | reverse complement strand
TCCGAACCATTGAAGGCCTGGGGACCCCTGAGAATCCTCATCCCGTGCAGAAGGCGTTTATCGAGGAGGCGGTGCCCCAGTGCGGTTACTGCATCAGTGGTTGGCTGATGACATCAGTGGCACTACTGGAAGAGAATCCTCGCCGCAGCGATGCTGAAATTCGCCAGAGCCTTTCCAGTGTCAAGTGCCGTTGTGGCACCCATATGTCGATTCTGCGAGCCGTCAATCGTGCAGCTAAGGCAATGGCCTAAAGGAGGAATGGAAATGACGAAGCAAGCCAACTTTAAATTTACCCGCCGTGACCTTCTCAAGGGCGGCGGAGCTTTAGTGGTCACCTTCGGCATGCCCGAATGGGCGGTAGCGGCGACCCAGGATACCGGCTCCCTTTCCAAGCCGCCCCTTATGCCGGATCAGCTCGATTCCTATCTGAGCATTGCAGCAGATGGAAAAGTGACTGCCTATTTCGGCAAGATGGACATGGGGCAGGGAGTCGACACGGCGATTGCACAAATCGTCGCTGACGAGCTGGATGTTTCTTTCGAGCGGGTCGGGGTGTTGATGAGCGACACCGAATACACTCTCGATCAGGGAGGGGCCAGTGGCAGTACGGGAATCCGGAGCGGAGCACAACCGCTTCGCAATGCCGCGGCTGAGGCGCGGAGAGTCCTGCTCGATCTGGCCTCTGAGAAATTGGGTGTTCCTGTCGAAGGGCTGACGGTCACCGACGGCATCATCCAGGCCAAGAATCAATCTTCCCGACAGGTGAAATACGAGGAGCTGATCGGTGGAAAATACTTTCATGTCAACATGGAATGGAATCAGCGGTTGGGCAATGCGCTGAACGCCACGGGCAAGGCCAAGCCGAAGACGCATGATCAGTACAAGGTGGTCGGCAAATCGATGCCCCGCATGGACGTCACGGGAAAGGTCTTCGGACAGACTCCCTATGTGACGGACATCAAAAGACGGGGGATGTGGCACGGCCGTGTTATCCGGCCGCCTGTAGCGGGCGCCACGCCCACGGGGTGGGACCAGAACTCGATCAGCGATATTCCCGACGCCAAGGTGGTACGGGTCAAGGACTTCATCGGAGTGGTGGCCCCGGAGGAATGGGGTGCCATCAATGCAGCCCGACAACTCAAGGTCACCTGGTCGAAAGTGAAACCACCCTTCATCGAGATGGATGACCTATACGATTACATTCGCCGGACACCCCACGTGGAGGAAAACGCAGGTGGTGGTTTCGGTGGAAGAGCCCCCGTTGACGAAGGACCCGTAGACAAGGCATTGGAAGGGGCAGCCAAAGTCATCGAGGCCGAATATGAGCATCCCTTCCAGTCCCACGCCAGTATGGGACCGGCCTGTGCCGTGGTCGATGCCCAAAGCGACAGCGCCACGGTCTGGACGGGTTCACAAAAAGCTCACAAGACGCGCGAAGGCGTGGCCAAACTCCTTGAATTACCCGTGGAGAACGTACGAGGCATCTGGGTGCCGGGTCCCGGCTCCTACGGTCGCAACGATGCGGGTGATGCGGCCATGGATGCTGCAGTGCTTTCCAAAGCCATTGGCCGACCGGTTCGTGTCCAGGGCATGCGCCATGAGGGACACGGGTGGGATCCGAAAGGACCTGCATCGGTGATCACTCTTCGCGCCGGACTCGATGCGAAAGGCAATGTAATCGCCCACCGCTTCCAGGCCAAGGGCTTCTCGGCCTGGGATGTACGCTCCAACGAGGCCAGTCCCAGCGACACGCTGGCAGGCTTGCTGGTCGGATGGCCCAAGAACACGCGCCATAATTACGGTACGCCCTCGGAGTCCTACGACTTTCCCACTAAGCTGCACTTCTGGCGGACGATTCCCCCCTTTCTGGAGACGGCTTCCCCGCTCCGGACGGCTCATTTTCGAGATCCCCAGGGCCCTCAGGTTCATTTCGCCAGCGAGTCTTTCATCGACGAAATTGCAGCATCCGTGGGTCAGGATCCGGTCGAGTTCCGCCTGAAGTATCTGACCGATCCTCGCGATATCGCCGTGGTCAAGGCAGCCGCCAGGGAAGCCGGCTGGGAGACACGGACCTCCCCCCGAAGGGATCGACAGAGAGGGGATGTTCTGACAGGCCGCGGTATAGCCTATGCCTCTAGAGGGGGAACCACAGTAGCCACGGTGGCCGAAGTCGAAGTCAACCGGCAGACCGGTCGGGTCTGGGCCAAGCGATTCGTGGTGGCTCACGACTGCGGGTTAATTATTAATCCCGATGGGTTAAAGACGACCGTCGAGGGAAATATCATCCAGGCACTGAGTCGTGCCCTGAAAGAGGAAGTCCAGTTTGACCGCAACAACGTGACCAGTATCGATTGGGTCAGCTACCCGATTCTCGATTCCACGGAGGTACCCGAGTCGATCGACGTTGTTCAGATCAATCGGCCCGAAATCGCACCCACGGGTGCGGGGGAACCTTCCACTCGACAGGTTGCCGCCGCCGTTGCCAATGCGATTTTCGACGCCACCGGTGTTCGCATTCGCAGAGTTCCTTTTACCCCGGAACGGGTGAAGGCTAGCCTGGCGTAAGGGGAACGCGCGTAGGAGCGAGCCGTTAGCTCGCCGGGACAGTCAGGACGGCACCCGCTTTTGGGAATACGCAGTCAGAGCCGTGGGCTTCAGCCCACGGGCCAGCCGGTGGGGTTGTTCATAAAACTCTCTTTGCCCGCAGGCTAAAGCCTGCGGCTCTGTTGAGATCGTGCTGATTGTTCGCGGTTCGGGTCAGCCACCGACTGCCCCCTATGGAGTATCTTCGGCCTTTTCCGGCTGATCCTCGGGAGAAGCCGGAGCCGTACCTCCTACATCAGCCTCCGAAGTGACCTTGGCTCGGACCAGAGCAGCCGCAATGCCGCCACACAGCGTCCCTACAACCATGGTGAACATAATCCAAAAGGTCATCTGAGGGAACACAGCGATCAAAATAAACTTGGGCAGAAAACCCATCTCCGGATAACCGGGAGGACCCAGTTCGTAATGGGTGCCCCAATCGCCAAGCATGGCGATGAGCATCACGATCAAGACCGGAATACGTGAGGCGAAGGCGTAGTTCAGCATGGTTTGAAAGAAAGCCGGCCACCCTTTGCGCAAGATCAAGACGACTACCAGCGAAGCAATGGCAGCTCCCAGCTGTTGAGCGATCACTCCACCAAAGCTGACGCTGACATTAGGATCCCCGGTGAGACTAAAGATCAGGGCAAGAGCCCCACCTCCGACAACCAGCCCGGCGACCGCCAATCCGATCACCTTACCAGCGCTCTCCGGCCCAAAACCCTGGCCCACCAGCTTGATCGCGAAATAAACGCCAACGATGGGCACCAGCCAAACAATGCCCACTAATGCCCCTCCCCCGCCTGCTTCGCGGTTAAAAAAAGCCGATGAACCCCCAGCCAGCTCACCCACCAAGCGAAAGATAGTAATGGCCAGAGCGATCAAGGCCGGAACCAGGATGAGCTTTTTAACATTGGGACCTGAATGAGACGTTTCCATATTGAACCTCCTGAAAAAGGTTATCTATTGATGGGCCACCACACGGTTGCGGAGCGTCCCCAGTTTTTCGATGATCATCTCGACCCTATCCCCGGCCCGCAAGGGAACCACAGCTGCGGGAACCCCGGTAGCGATAATATCGCCAGGCATCAAAGTCATCCGCTGACTCAAGTAAGCGATAATCTGGGGGATCTTGAAGATCAGGTGCCGGGTGTTGGCATTGGGGATCTTCCAAGCCTGGCCGTTGATGCGGGCCCCAATAGCCAGGTTGTGGGGATCGGGCACATCTTCCTTGAGAGTCAGATAGGGCCCGCAAGGGGCGAAAGTATCCAGACTTTTAGAGATAGCCGAGCCCTGGGCCGGATGATTTCCCTGGGGCAAATCGCGGGCGGTCACGTCGTTGACAATGGTATATCCCACCACATAATCAAGAGCTTGGGCCTCGGGAACATTTCTAGCCCTCTTACCGATCACCAGGGCGAGTTCCGGCTCGTGAACCCCCACCGTCACCAGACCAGCCAAATCGATCACCTCTTCGTGGCCCACGAGTGCGGAGACCGACTTTAAAAAGGCACTCGGGTACTCCGGGGGATCGCCCTCACGAGTGTAGTTGCCGGCCATCCCCAAGATCTTTGAAGGGTTGGGAATAGGAGGAAGCAGGCGTACCGAAGTCGCCGGATGGAACACTCGCTCGGCGCCGCCCGGTTCCGTGAAGCCGACACTAGCCTTGAGACGGACAATAGTTCGATAGACGTTTCTGACCGCACGGATCGACTCGCTGCCGGCCTCTATCAGAGTTTTCATATCCGCGGGTATATAAGGAAGGTTGCGAACCGCACCCGGTTGCTCCCGTATCAGATAACGGATGGCATGATGCACGTCGACAATGTCGGCCTGCCCCTCACCCTGAGTGGCCCCCAGCCGAGAGTCCTCTGCGCTTGAGAACGTGACCAACCTGAAGATCTGGCTCTCTTGAGCCAACCCTGGAGTCGGCCCGTGCAGGACCAAAAAGGAAGCCAACAAAAGCCACTTACTCAACATCCTGACCCCGGGTTGATTCTCTTTTCGCTCGATCCAATAGACGTTTTTCACCATCGTTTCATCCCTTTCGATATTCGCCACTCAGTTGCGGCTCGAGGATTTTGTAAGTAGGAGAGGGTCTGTCCGATCATAAGATTCCCTCAAGCGTGTCGTTGGTTAAATGCTACGCGTGGAGGGGTGTAAAAGCAAAAGAAATGTGGGGACACCGAATGCACGAGAGCACGAACGCACGAATTCACGAATGCACGACTATCTTGTGTGCGGGCTTCAAGACGGGCAGAATAAGGACCCATGGCAAAAGTAATCGAACAACCCACCCTCATTGAAGCGGCAGGTGACCCCCCGAAAACCATCGAGGAGTATATTGGACGAGTCAATTCCGATACCACCTATCTTAGTATCGCCAGGATGAAAAGTGCTTCAGGCTGGAGCGAGCCTGGTCAGAAACCTGAGTTCGAAGAATTCACGGTCGTACTGTACGGGGTCCTCCACATTCGGTTAGAAGACCGAGAATTCGATGTGGCTGCCGGACAGGCGGTGTCCATCTCGGCTGGTGAATGGGTGCAGTACAGTACACCTCATCCGGAAGGGGCGGAATACATTGCCGTCTGCCTGCCGGCCTTTGCACCAGAACTGGTACATAGGGACGAATAAATGAGAGGAGACCTTATGACGAAAAGAACGCTTTGCACTCTATTCACCCTGGGATGGTTGGGAGCCTTGCCCCTGTGGGCTCAGCAGGTTCCCGATCTGGTCGCCGAGCAGGGCTACGCAGATCTGGTCCTCATCAACGGCAAGATCGTCAGCATGGACGACCGCTCCACGACTCCTGACACACCCGGGAAAATTTACCAGTCCATGGCCATCAAAGGGAAACGGATCATGGCGTTGGGTAGCACCCAGGAGATGAGAAGCCTGGCCGGTCCGGCCACACGATTTCTGGACGTAGGCAACCGCACAGTCCTACCCGGCCTGATCCAGACCCACCACCACACCTTCCTCTTTGCGGATTTGCGCTACGGCCCCGAAATGGGCCTGTTGGACCCCAGCATTCGGCTCACCGTGACAACGGAGGCGACAGCGGAGGCTACCGCCAAGAAGGTACGGGACGTCATCATCAACGCCATCCGTGTCCAGAACATTCCGGCCGGCAAATGGATTCGAGTCAATCTACAGGAATCGGAAAAAGCTCCTCCCGGCCACAGCCGTACCTGGCTGTATCTGGGCAAACTCAACAAGAGACAGCTGGAGGGAGTCACCGAGGAACACCCGGTTATGGTCTCCAACATGATTCAAGGGGTCATCAACGACGTTGCCATTGCCGAGATCAAGAAGGACTTCCCCGATTGGGAAGAGAGCACCGATATCGAGAACCGGCCCGGAGCGTCGACGGACGGCTACGTGGCGGTGCCGGAGATTTTCGGGCTCTCCTGGAACATCTTCTGGAAGGATGAGCCGCTGGAGACATTCGCTGAAATGCTTCGGCTGCACGGTGTCCGTGAACTGGTACCCGAAGGGGTGACGACTATTGCCACTCGTCTGCTCTATCCCGACACCATCGCCGCCTACCACCTGCTCAATCGAGAAAACAGAATGCCCCACCGGGTGGCCTACTACGTGGAAAGCCAGCGAGGCGAGTACTGGGGGCTGAAAACCATCCGAGAGTTCTACAAGGCAACCGGAGCCCCCTGGTCCACACACTCCAGCGGCAACGAGATGCTGTGGTTAAACGGAATGTGCAATGAGATCTGGGACTCCAACTACAACGAGAAGTGCCTGGGACCCGACTTCCCCGATGCCTCGGAAGAGGTCCGCATGAGGGAACGATGCCCCAGTCCGGGGACCAAGCCCTGGGAAACCTTCCGGACCGCCATCGTGCATGGGTGGCGTCCCGTTCAGGCTCACGGCACCTCCAGTCATGGAGCCAGGCTTTACATCCAGATGCTGGAGCAGGCCATGGAAGAGGGGAACTACTCGGTGGAGTACATGAAGGGACTCCGGACCACCCTGGAACACAACCTGGTGCTGGGCACAAAGCCGGACGTGATGGCAGGACTCAAGAAGTTCGGAATCATCCTCAATGTCAATCCCGGCATGCTGGGAGAGGTACCCGATGACATCGAGAATTACGGCGAAGGAATTCGAGATTTCATCATGCCGGTCAAGACCTGGATCGAGCAGGGAATCCGGGTGACCTTTGAGGCTGCGGGAAGCGACTTCTGGACTCCCATCCACATTCTGGTGACCCGGGAGGTGCGGCAGACGCGGGGTATCTCGGCGCCCGGCAGCAAGCCCTTGCCCATGGTCACACTCGTACCCGAGGAAGCCATCGACCGGGTCACCGCCCTGAAGATGGCCACCACCTGGGCCTCCGAGTACATGATGGCCGAGGACACCATCGGAACCCTGGAGCCGGGGAAATTCGCCGATTTTGCCATCCTGGACAGGGACTTTTTCACCATTCCGGTGGCCGAGATCCCGAAGATCGAAGTGGTCTTAACCGGCCTGGGAGGACAAATCATCTACGACCAACTCGATTAAATTGCGAATGGTGAGTCGTGAGGAGTGACGAGTGAATTAATCCACTCGTCTCAACCGGACTGGGAAGTCCACTTGATTCTCGACCCAGTCGAAAAAGCGATCCTGATCCTCAAAGTCCTTGCCGGGAATCATGATGCTGGGACCGCGCCATTCCTTCATCACGACGGCATCCTGGGTCAGCATCTTGACCCGCCTCCTGGGCACAAAACTGGTCCACTGATCGCCCGTTTGTGCATCGGTATACAAGAGCCGGATCACGATATTCCTGGACAGATTTTCGAGTGGCTTGAGAATAATCGTCTTGAATGCCTCGTCTCGATCCGCCTTCGGAACATCTGGAATTCCGTCGCTTATAAGCACAATAGCCAGAGGTCTCAAGATCAGTTTGCGATTGGTGACGGTTTCACTGATATGGTGAAAAAAGGCGTTGAAATCCGTAAAATCATTCACTTTATTTTTTGGAAAAATTTCCTTCAGCTTGGCATGGATTTCAGGAATCGTCAGGTATTCAAAGGTCTGAATAGGAAAGAGGGTTTTAGCCTCACCTACATTGGAACCTCCGATGGAACCCACAAAAAGCTCTTTGGGCTGCTCCATACCCCCCACACCCTGGAGATGGGAATAGAGGTAATGAGCCAGAAAATGGAGGGAGTCATCGAAGTACTTGCCCCTGAGAAAGGAACCGCTGATATCCACACCGACAAAGAGAACAAGCCGGGGTTCCTCTTCGGTGAAAAAACCTTCAAAAAGTTCTTCAGTGTTACAACTGCTTAAGCAAAGTACCAGAACCCATGCCGCAGAATAGGCGGATATTCTTGATCTCATTTTCAAAATCAAGCCCGCTCCTTCTTCTTGGCCGCGGGAAACGCGTCTTCCAGTAAGCCCTTGGAACTCATAATCTGGTCCATCTTGGTCAGGGGTATTTCAAAGACGGGGATCGACGTAAAAAGAAAAGTACAGAAGTTCACTGAAGCAGCCAGAATCTGCAAGGGCGGGATCAAAAAGGCCTGCAACACCTCATTTCCCTTTTCCAGGGCCCATTCAAATTCTTTTCTCACCTGTTCGATCAGCCGAATCTCTACCAATTGTGGCTTTTCACCCGAGGTCGCCGCTGCTCCTGCCTTCAATGCCGTACCCTGGATGATCGCCATAATCAGAGGGGTCCCATGGCTGGCAAACAGCACCCAGGACATTCCCCGAATTCCCAACCAGGCCAGCGAGGCAATGGCCAAGGTGCCCACAATACCAAGCTCAAAATCACCCGAGGTGTGTTGATCAAACCAGGGGACCAGTGAATCCACAAATTCTCTGTACAGGAAAACGACCTCGACAAGGAGGGCAACCAGCTCAATGATCCCAATCTTGATGATTGTGCCAATCTTTTTTGAGGCAAGTGCATCGGTCCAGGTGGAAAGAACAGCGTAGCTCCCCAGGATCAGGAAAAGCAGGAACAGAAAGAGAGGAAACTTGAGTAAAGTCTCCGAGATCCCTCCACCGGTTAGATTGGACAGAGTATCCATCACCAGAGGGGTGGTCACAAAGGTGAAAACCGTGGCTTCAATCACACACCAGATCAAAGTCAACACCAGTGCTATCCAGGGAATACCCGCGTCGAAAACACCCACACCCAGATTCTTCGCGAGCTGGATGGGTATGAAAAATAGATCCTGGATGAGAACCCAAATTCCCAGTACAACCAGTTTCAGCAAAACCAGTATCGCCGTCACAAGTACAAGCAGGAACTTAAGAATCCCTCCCCAGAAAGAAAAGATGGCTTTACCAAGGTCCCACCAGATCAAAAAGAAGGTAAGCACAAACTCAGTCCTCTGCTCACGGAAAACGACGGAGAGCACACAGGGAACGGTCACCCAACAGGCCAGAATGATGGACAGAACCGGCAGGAGAAGAAACAACCTTTTGAGTAATGCCACCCAGAAGAGATCCTCCGCTCCCAGGGCAAAAGTCACTAAGTCGTTCTGGAAAAACACAGGAAAAAACAAAAAGCCTAAAATGACTTTCCAAGCACCGGATGCTTCATTCAACATGGTCTCTCTATCTCCCCAAAAATTAACGATCCCTTTCTATGGATCCACCCAATGGAGATTTCCAACTACATTTGATGGCTGATCGGTGTCCACCTACCCTGTTCTTTCTGAGCTTCCGTGCCTAAGTTTCATGGTAACAAATAGAAGGGGGCATCCGGGGGAACACGCCTCGCGCGGGGCGCGGTTCGTGCTTTCGTGCTGGCGTGACTTCTTCACGTCGTGCTTTCGTACCGGTCAGGCGGTCAGGTGGTCAGGTGGTCAGGTGGTCAGAGCGCGCTTCGCGCGGGTTCCAGGTTCTAGTTTTGGATTTGTGATTTGGAATTTTCGCTGACAGCGCTCCGCCCGTCAGCGGGATCAGCCAGTCTTGGATTTCTGCTCTTTTTCCGGGTTCACTTCAACCAGAGGTTCGTTCCACCTGATCCGTATATTGTTGGCCTTCTTGGTCACCCTTTCATAGAGATCCGGCCCCGTGTCCTTGGTTTCGGAGGGTTCCGTCTGCATGGGAGTAATGTCGGCTTGATTCAGCCGCTCGAGCAGCCGCTTCAACGTTTTTTCAGAATCGGTGTAATACTCACTGGAACGCAGATGGAAAATATCCCAGTCCAATCGGCGAAGGGTCATATAGTATTCCATTTCAGCAACCAGCTCTTCGCTCGTTTTGATAGAGTCACCGTCACATTGAATGGCAAGACGCTGATTGCCCTCACCGTGGGCGACCACATCGATGGTTCGCGTTCCCACGTCGACATTAAGTGCTACCCGATATCGCTGTTTTTTCAGCTCGGCGAAAATTGTCTTTTGCAGATCGGATCTAAACACCTCTTCTTTGGCAATGGTCTTTTTACTCAATCCACTGGGATCCTGAGCATGCTTGATCAACTTATATCTCAAATCCCCGGCTTTGAGGTCCTTATCCGGTCTGATGGAATGAACCACCCACAGTTGGTCACAGGCCCGACTGGAAGCGACATTAAAGACCTTTTTCGCCTCATCTCTTTGACGTAGCGCCAAAAGACCATCAGACGGTGAGTCCACCATGGACAAAAGGATCACATCCCTTTCATCCCCCTGAAATTGAGAAGCATTGCCACAAAGAATGCGACGTTTTTTATATTCGGAGACGGTCAGCCGCTTTCTGAGAATATTGTCGATGACATTGGCTTGATCCGTACCCACCATGGAAATCACTCCTATGGTGGAATCCTCATATTCGGGAATTCTGCACATGGCCAAGATCAGCGATGCGATCTCCTGGGCTTCATGGTGATTAATTTTATTTTGGGCCTTGGCCTGGGGCACATAGTGAGCCACCAAGTAGGGAGAAAGCATATCGGCGGAGGGATCGCGCAGCGGGAGAATCTCATTGTTGTAGCAAAGATGATTGCTGAACTGAATGATATCGGGGACGCAGCGAAAGTGTTCCAACAGGCGGATGGTGCCTCCGAAGGACTGGCGGGCAAGATCGTAGATCGAGGTTTTCCCGTCATAAAGCTGCTTATTGGGGATGTCCTCCAACATCTCGTCGATCAATTCCTGAACCTTTTCGGTTCGCAATCCAACCGCATAGGGGCTGACCTGCTCATGGTCTCCCACCACCACCACATCCCGTGCCACAGCAAAAATAGCAAGCGCCCGGATATCGCTTTGGCTGGCTTCGTCCACGATGAGCACATCAAACTTGGTGGTGGTCAAATCAAAACTCTCCAAAACCCGCGAAATCGGCATAATCCAAACGGGCACGGCCTGGCGACATTTCAGAAGGGTTCGTTTGGCCTCTTCCTTGAGTTTACCCACCTGCTTGCCGGTTCCCTTGCCCATTTTCTTATGCAAGGCCAACCATCCGTTTAAGGCCTGTTGCTGCTTGAGACCGGTTCTCTCCAGTTGTGCCTTCCAGGATTTCTTCTCGATATATAGAGCCGTAACCTCCTGCAACTCTTCTTGGACAGTGTCCAGTTTGTCCTGCAGGGCATCGAAGTCGGCCTTCAGAATCTCACTCAGGGCCTGCTGCAGATATCGGTGGGTCCAGGCCTTTTGAATGTCTCCTGGAGGATGACCCTGATCATGAGGAGATTCCCATCCCGCGATAGCAGCAGCCCATTTGGGACTGTGCTCCTCGAGTTGAGCAAGAAGATCTCGGCGTTTTTCGTAATCGGGTTTGAGCTCCACCAACTCATTGAGTCTTTGCCAGGCCTGCAGATAGTGATCGTAATTGCCCTTTTTGACTGCCCCCCGAAAGACCTTGCTCAGCACATAGGAAGCTTCTCTTTTGGGCAGACCGTGAAAATATTCAAACCACTTTTCTCGACTTTCAGTGAGATCCTTCCGATCAATGAACTTAATCCGGGTTTCAATGGCCGGCTGCAACTCACTGGTCACCACTTCCTTGAGGCAAATGATGTCACTGTAGGCCGAACTGCTGACCGCTGCCTTCTTCAATAAGTGCTTCCAGTTCAGTCCGACTTCCTGACTCAGGCTTTCGCAGGGATTCCATATTTCATCAAACCAGGTAATCGCCAATTTAATCTTTTCCGTATATTGACGGGCCGTCTTCTCAGGCCGACGGCCCAACTTGGAACTCTCCGGCCCCCCAAGGGGCTGCATTTGGCGATTCCACCGACGCCTCAGGTCCTCTCGAAGCGCCTTGATCTCCAGCTTATTAACGATGGCCTGAAAATGCTCAATCGTGCTGGGCACTCCATTGTCCACCTGGCAGGATTCAATCACTTCCTTCCATTCAGGCTTGAACATCTGGGTCAGCCTCTTGAGCGTTTTACCTTTTTCCAGATGAGCACAAATCTCTTTGCAGATGCGAATAATCTCTTCGTTCGTTTTTTCTGACTTGACCTTGGGTCCAACCGACAGAACCAGTTCTTCCTTTTCAGGGATCACCGCACACAGTTTCTCCACTAATTTGATCAGGACCTGCCAGGATTTCTTCTCTTCCGAATCACGGCGGCCCACATCGATACATTCCAGAATCCACTGGGTTTCAACGTCCACGATGGCCATGGCCTGTGTGACCTGGTCACTGAGCTGTTTCACCTGTTCCGCAGATTGATCTTCATGCTGCCAAAGTCCCTGTCCTTTTTTGAGATTCTCCTGGTCCAAGCTAGTGAGCGAGTCGAGAACCTCCCTGAACCTGTCGGGTTCGGGAATCTGTTCGAGATCGGGAAGGGTGGATTCAAGAATTTCGATATCGTCAGCGGACAATCTGGCATTGATCTCATAAAGAGACTTCAGATCCTCCTCACTCAAAGGAAGGTCGGGCTGATGCTTGATGGGGCCGGGCAGCCAGAAATATTGTTCTTCATCCCGTCGGATCTGCTGAGCGGCCTGGGCCGGCGTGAGCTTCACGTCCCCGCTCACCAAAAGTTCCCGGTATTCATCGGCCAGGGCATTGAAGATTTCCTCTTTGAGCTCCTTAAACCGGCTTTTCAACTTTCCTCTTTTTTTCTCTAACTTCTCGATCTCAGCACTAATCTTTCTGGAGCTGGTGCGGGAAAGATAATCAACGATTCCCGTTACCGATTCTTCCAGTTGTTTGCTGCTTTCCTCATCGCTATCCAGCAAGCTGACACAAAGCGATCGTAAGGGCGGCACTACCTGTTCTCGCACGACCTGAAGGGCTTTGGAGGCATGACTCGCCACCAGAATGCTTTTGTTCTGGGCCAAAAGATGCCCGATGAGATTGGCAATGGTGTGGCTCTTTCCCGTACCGGGCGGTCCCTGTACCAACACGGCTCCGGTTTCATCAAGCTGACGGATCACACGTTCCTGTTCCGGATTGGCTGGTTTAGTGAGAAGGATCTCTGAGTCTTCCGACTCCTCACCTTTCTGTTTAACCGATCTCCCCGTGTCGATTCCCACAACACGCACGAGCGACTCAGGGATGAAGTCGGTCTCGGAAAGATGTTGAATGTATTTATCCAGGGCATCCGAAAACCCATGGTTGGCTCGTCCCAGGTACACCATGGGCTGTCGGTAGACATAGGGTGATTGGGTGGCCTCCACGTCTTCCATGCTTTCAAAGTAAAGACCATCGGACCATATACTCTGGACCAATTCTTTCAGAAACTCACTTGTTTTTTGTCCACCCAGAGGATGGATATGATCCTTCGATACGATTTCCTGGAAACGGGAGATGTCCTTCCCGTCAATTCCCAAAAATCTCAATATCGCTGTATGCAGGGTAGGTGGGTCAAAGGCATCCCTGACTACAAATTCAGGCACACGTGAATTGAACTCCAGTTGAACCTTTTGGATGAGCAAGGGGTGATGAACCGGTCCTTCGGGACTTTCCCAACGGACAATTCCGTCGGCAACAAAAAGCTGAAATTTTTCCGATTCTCTCCTTAACCTCGACCAAAGGCCAAAATATTCACTAAAAACGTTCAGGGCATCATGGACATTGATTTCACTTTCTTCCCACTTTTTGCGTTCGTCCAGCCAGTCCTCAAAGGCTTCCACTCTCTCCGGAGAATCCTCGAAAGCCTCAGTGACCGTTTGACTCAGGACATTCTTATAGGTCTTGCTGACGTGAATTTGAGGTTCAACACCGGGAGTTTCCCAACCCGGCTTGAGCCAGTTTTCCGCCACCACTGAAGGAGGGGGACAGTCGCTCTCGGTGGGTCTCCCCACCTTCAATATAAAATTCCCGGCAACAAAATTCTCCTCATCGAATAACTGCTTCAGGTATTCAAAGTGAGGTCCGACTTGAATCAGGGAGTAATGGGGAAGCTGATCAAAATAGAGCTTCCAAGGGTGCTCATCCAGGTTGAGTACGGGTGGAGTCTTGGTGCGGTGAAACTCCTGAAGGAACTTCAAGACGCGAATAATCAGCGTAATGGCCCTTTTCCGCGTTTGAGGAGAAAATTTCTGAGTTTCCTGAACGGTTGTTTCTGCTGGAGAGGACATTTAAATTTTTTCTTCCTGAAGGAAATCGGGCTCGAATTGCTGTTCGAACCGGCCCGAGGTCAAGATTAAAAGTGAAAAGAAAAACAATACGACGAGGACCCATTCAGCTATAACATTCACTCACTATAAAGTGTACTTTTCTAAAATGAGGCAGATCAAATCACCGAGAAAAGGGCTAGTGCTAGGTGAGGGCCCGCAAGGAAGATACAATAGCCGTATCCGTTCAGCAGAGACCTTCTATTCTTCTAGATAAGGCAGGCGTATGAAAAGACTGCTCATCATTGGGGGATCATCCTTACTCGCTTTTCTGGTTTTGGGGCTGATCTTGGTTCGTGCAATGGGTTTCGAGCCTCGGGATCGCAGTCCCGGGCTCTGGCTTTCCGGGGAAGTCGTCACCACAAAGGTCACCGACTGGTCCTTCACCGACCAAATTGAGCACGTCTACGTGGAGACTCGAACCTGGTACTCCATTCCCCACTCGGTCACGACCTACTGCGCTACATACAACGGCGAACTGTACCTGACCTCCACCTATCCTCAAGCGGCTGAATTCCCAGGAAGTCGATCCTGGAACCACAACGTGGTTCGTGATCCCCACGTCCGTCTAAAGATCGGGGATCGAATCTATGAGCGGCAGGTATCGCTGGTGACGGATCCGGCCGAGAAAACAGCCGTGCTTGATAGTAAAGCCAGAAAATACCCAGACTTGAGAAGAGCCGAAGAAGACAGGGTCCACGTTCTGCGCACCGAACCTTGGTGACAGCCAGCCTGCGGTCGGCTGTCCGCTGACCGTCGTCAGCGGAAATTCAAAACCCCAAATTCCAAATCCTAAACAAATTCCAAATTTCAAATCACAAATCACAAACTG
>CBDUTA010000042.1:0-15006 GCA_965369785.1 uncultured bacterium | reverse complement strand
TCGTAAAGTCGTCATCGGCTGTCAAAATCTTGCCGTTGTACAGGACCAGATCGGCATAAGCCAATACCTCAGGCGGCAAGTCTTGCTGGGCTTTCAATAAATCAGACTGCCCCCAATAAAAGAAGCCCAGCGCGATCAAGGATGCTAATCTAAAAATCATTTTTTCCTCCTCAGAAAGAACAGTTTTCTCGACTCGAATGCAGCTTATTTGCGGTCATTCCGACCATGAAATCCCTCCCTCAAGGAGATGTTCCCTGAATCTTACGACTGCAGGACATCAAAGGCAATGGAAAATCAGCGAGTTGAGGAATCTCCTACCGATGATCCACAACCACCCTTCCGCCCTGGATGACGACTTCAATGTTGTTCATCACCGGAAGATCGGACAAGGGATCTGTGTTGACGATGTCGAGATCCGCCAACTTACCTGCTTCGAGAGTTCGGGGACAGTCCCCTAACTCTCCATTGAATCCACTTGCCAGTGGCGGAAAATGAACGTATGTATAAAGGCAGACGATGGGGCTACTCATACAAAAACGAATGAGTTAGGAGGAAAACTTATGATCCGATCCAGCAAGAGAGCCTTCTTGATTTTTTTACTGGTTTGCCTGTCCGTGAGTGCTTTTGAGACTTCGATGAGCTATGGGCAGCAGACGGCCAATGTCGTCGTTCTTCGAGGAGCTACCGTGATAGACGGTCTTGGGAACCCCCCTCTCAACAATGCTACCGTGGTTGTTGAAGGGGATACGATCAAATCGATCCTCTCCGGGCAGGATCCTGACTATCCTGCCGATGCGACCGTTATCGACGTCACCGGCAGGTTCATTATTCCAGGACTGGTGGACACCCATGTTCACTGGGGAGCCTGGATGGGTGAAGTTTACGTCAACCACGGGGTGACTTCGGTCCTGGCCCTGGCCAATGTGAGTCAGGAAGAGAGAGCCGACTCACGAACCAGCCTCAGCACACCCCGGGTTTTTCATACCGGAGGCAATACCCGATTGACTCCCTCGATGACCCGAGAACAGGTTCACGATCGCATTCAGGAAATTTTGAGCAACGAACCGGATGTGGCCTGGTTTACCCAGTTCAGAGACAACATCAAGGACGCCTATCGATGGGCGGCTGAGGAAGTCCATGCAGAGGGACTGACTATTTTTAGCCATGCCCAGGACACGGGTCAGGCGATCGATCGAGGGATGGGTGTGGCTGAGCACGTGTGGGGATTCGCTTTGCCCTTGATGTCCCCTCAGGAGTTGGAGGATTTCAAAGAGGGTCGGTTCCTGCACTGGGCGACCTACCTGAAGGAAGGAAAAGAGTTGGACCAGGTGATCCAGAAGGCCGTCATTCAAGGTGTCTTTCTAAATCCTACACTGGTTTACGAATGGGGTTCTCTGAGCCCCAAAGTCAAGCAGCGCGAGCAAGAAGTCTACCTCCTGTTGAGCAACCCGGATCTGTCTTACTATCCTCCGGTTCGAGGCGAATTGGTGCTCCTGCGTCACCGCATGATTAAAGCCTATTCCTCTCGATACGACCATCTGCCCATGGTCTCCAAGCTTTCTCCTGAAGACCTCGAGGTTCTACAGGATGCACGGCGCAACGTGCAGCGATTCGTCAAGAGCTATGTCCAGGCCGGAGGGAAGATCGTTGCCGGTACCGATGCACCGGGTGTTGCCACCCCGGGTATAGGCATGCATCATGAAATGGAGCTTCTGGTGGAGGCGGGCTTAACTCCCATGCAGGCGTTGCAGTCGTCGACTTCCTGGGGGGGCGATATGCTGGCCGGGTTCCGGGGAGCCCGGGGGAATCAAAGGGTGGGTTCCCTTCAGGAAGGGAACTTCGCGGATCTTCTGATACTCGAAGCCGATCCCCTGGAGGACATCTCCAACACCAAGAAGATTGAACGTGTGATGAAAGGGGGGAAGTTCATCCAGTTCGGATATCATCCGGAGTTTTTCAGCCCTTCCGGTCCCCCGCGGTCGACTCTGGAACCGGAGATCAGTGCCATTTTCCCTCATCGGATCATCGAGGGGAGTCCGGATTTTGAAATCGTTATTGATGGATCGGGTTTTGTGACCCAATCCGTGGTGAAGGTGGACGGGGTTTCCCTGAAGACAATCTTTGAAGGGCCACGCGGGCTCAGGGCCACGGTTCCCGCCAGTTTCATCGAAAAAGCTGTGCCCGATCGTTTTAGGACGTCTGGCCCGGATCAGAACGTGGGTGTCTTTGGAGACCGCTCCGTTTCCATCACGGTTCTTAATCCGCCCCCCAGCGGCGGAGTCTCCAATCGTGTCTTGTTGATGGTCCAGGCAGGGTGGCACCTCCGTTAGCCCGGACTATGTCATAGGTTCTCGTCACGAAACGACTTAGGGGCGAGCGGGGACCGTCAGGATTGCGAAGACCCCGGAATGTGAGAGACACCTCAGGTGCCAAACGGCCGTTGGGATAGCGCCCGTTTTCGGATTCGGCACCTGAGGTGCCTCCCACATTCCGGAGAGGTGTCTGCTACACCCGGGGAGGTGCCTCTCACATTCCAGAGGTCCCTGCCTCATTGAGGAGTGCCTCCCACATTCCGGAGGTTCTTGCACTCGTGGCAAACAACGCGGACAGGCCGGATGATTTCGTCGGTGCAGTAGAAAATTCATGCATCATCCGGGATGGGGCACTTCGAGGAAATCAGCGCGAGTCAATTCGAAAGAACCCGAACCGGCCTAACTCTTCCGGTGTCCTTTCCTCTCCCGGAGGCCGGGCGAATTTCTTGTCATAGGCCTCCCGGAGTTGTGCCAGGAGTGGCGGATCCTCCACGAATGTAGCCGTTACCGGGTAGAGTTTCGTCCCCACCCTGAGCCGCATGTTGGGATCCTGAATCAGGAACTGGGCCCAACGGCTTTCGCCTCCTCGGCCGGAGGGAATATAAAGCACTCCATCGATAAGAAGTTTCGAGGTGTTGACCGAATAAGGATCAGAGGGTCGTACCTCATTGGTCACCGTGCGATGCTGCTCGGTGAAGCTCCAGTCCCCAATCGGCTCGGTGACTTCCTCTTCAATGAGCTGTCTGCCTGGGATAATGCCGTAAGGGTTGGTGCGGTTGAGGTAAAGAAAAAGGATGGTCACCACCGAGATGGCCAAAACCACTGCGATCCCTTTGAGTACCGTCTTAATCATAAGCTTCATCCTGAATCCGGACTAAAACAGCAAGAACCCCAGCCAGGATGCACCAATGACCGCTACCACGAGATAAATCGAAAGCCACACGAAATCCGAATTAAATCGCCACTGTTGCTCCTCATCTTTAGACACGGGCCAGGTCATAAAGTAAGTGGAGGCGGTCAAGCAGAACAGAAAAAGGCCTGCGGCAGCAAAATCATTACCGACGCTAAAACCGCCCCAAATGACGCTGACGATGATCAAGAGAGCTCCAGCTACTAAAATTGCATGTTTCATGGACAGTTCACTCCAGGGTCTCTGTGTTTCTTCAGAGGTTAACTTAATAATGAAGGTGCTCCTTCAGGAATCGGACCGTTCTTGGCCAGGCTTTTTGGACTTCGAACACATTTTTGCCTCCTGAAAATTCACGGAGGAGGTGTTGTGACCCACTTCCCACCGGCTCCCGGGTCAGAGCCTGTGAAATTTCAAAGATACGATCCTAGAGCCTGTAAACACTAAAGGCAAGATAAAAGCGATGATTGACTTCCACTCTTTTCGAGAAGATACTCCTTCCTACTTGACTCTTTTAGCCCATAAGATCCGAAACGAGGTACTACCATGAAGAAAATAAAATTTGCCGCTACGTTGTGTGTGATCCTGCTTGGGTTTGGACCCGTTATCTGGGTGTCTCAGGCCCAGGATCTTGCGCCAGAAGTGCTCCATTACGCAGACATCGTTTTCTACAACGGGCAGGTGCTGACCATGGATCAAGATCAGCCGCCCTTTACCGTTGCCCAGGCCCTAGCCGTTCGCGATGGCCGTATCCTGGCAGTCGGCGATGATGATCGCATCCTGAGAACGGCCGGACCCAACACCAAGAGGATGAACCTGGAGGGCAGGGCTCTCATGCCGGGAGTTATCGATACTCACGCTCATCTCTACGAATATGCCATCTATAAGCATCCTCAGGAGTATCAGACTATCCTGATCCGAGGGCTGCGCCAGCGAGGTGTCCGCTATGTGACGGTGAGATGGCGGGCCCGAGAAACCGCCTTGGCTGATCTGAAGAGGGCGGCGGAAGCGGCCCCCCCGGGGCAGTGGATTTACACCATGTTTACCACCGATGTGAATGCGGACATGAGACGTCCTGAGACACTGTTGGAATTTACCCGGCACGATCTGGACAGCGTAGTGCCCGATAACCCCCTCATGGTGATCACAGGATTAGTCGCCCGGACGGCCATCGTCAACACGAAGCTACTGGAAATCGTCACAGGAATCTATGGGGAAGAGATTGGCGGTTTTGAGAGGGATGATCAAGGGGTTCTAACGGGTCGCCTGACCGGAACCATTGGCGGGGTCGTCAACGCAGAATTGTTCCCTCTGGTGCCGCCGGAACTGAGCGCGCCCCTTTACAAGAGGGAGATGGATGAGTGGGTGGCTATTGGGGTCACGACGGTATCGACCCGTCTGGCCGGGAATTACATCACGACTTACGCCTACATGGATCGGAAGGGACAGCTACCGATGCGACTAGCCTATTCGCATGAGGTCGGGAGGTTGAATCCGTTTGTGGAGAGATACCTGAGGCGTTTCGGCGGCCTGCAGGGACATGGGACCGACCGAATGTGGATGATCGGCGTCTCCATCTCAGGTCCCGACGGGGATCCACCAGGGGCTCCACACGGCAGAGGGGGAAACAACTGTACCACCTTATTGAAGCTCACGAAGATCGAACTGGATGCCTATGGTCTGGAAGGAGGATGCAGATGGGACGAACCGGGTGACCCCAGCGCTGAGGCTCCCGCCATTGTTAATCGTTTTGGCTACCGCATATCGGGTGTACATAACATCGGAGACAAAGCGGTGTTGTTGAGCCTGGACGCCTATGAAAAGGCCAACCAGGAAGAGTCGATCATGGGAAAGCGTTTTGCCATCGACCACGGCTTGATGATTAGCCAGGACAACATCAAGCAAGCCGCCCAACTGGGGGTGATGTGGAGTCTGCAGCCTTTTATGATTTATGATCTCGCTCCCATGATGGCTGAAGTTTGGGGAGAAGAAGTGGCACAGCGTTGGACCATGCCGACCAAAAGTCTCATCGATGGGGGAGTAAAACCCGCTTACGGAGCCGATCGATGGTCGGATCCCCGGCGCCAGCCCATGTGGAATCTCGAGGTACTGGTGTCCCGGTTGGCAGCCAACGGGAAGGTGTACGGCCCGCGAGAGAAGGTGGACCGTGCCACTGTCCTTCTGATGATGACCCGGTGGGGCGCCGAGTATGTCCTGCGTGAGCAGGAACTGGGGTCGTTGGAGCCCGGGAAACTGGCCGATTTAATCGTGCTGGATAAAAGTCCGCTGGACAGCAGCGTCCCGGATGAGGATCTGTCCGAGATTAAGATCGAGACGACAATCATTGGAGGTGAGGTGGTTTACGGTTCACTGGATTAAAGAATTAGTGAGGAGGACTGCCTGGGTTCTTCTGGCTTGTGAGCTGACGCTGGGTGTTGCCCTCGCTCAATCAGAAGGGGTCGTTTCGGTCAAGTTGGGAATGGGCATCGCCAGCCCGGGAGAACATGCCTTGGTACCGGTCACGCTCTCGGCCGGCCCTGCCAGTCGGGTGGGAAGAATCTTCTTGGAGGTTTCCTTTCCCAACCAGTTTGTTTCCTTTAACTCGGCCACCCAAGCGGCCGCTGCCGAATCTTTGCAGCTCGACATCCAGACAGATCTGGAGAAGACCGAAGGAGAAGATGTTCTGCGAATCGAATTGTCCTCCTCCAGCCCGTTTCCACAAGGTGAACTGATTGAGCTTCAATTTGACGTGTCTCAGGAAGCCCTGCCCAACCAGGAATTCAGTGTGAAAAGCCTCGGGCAAAGGGTCGAGACCCCGCAGGGCGAGGTGTTGAAAGCGAGAGGTTCAGACGGACTGATCATCGTCGCCATTTTTGGAGAGGCCATTCCCGCTTGCTTTTTTTATATGCACTAGGAATGAATGGGTGAGGAAGTCTGCCGGAATTCTTTTAACCTGTGGGCTCGCTGGAAATCACGATCCGAACGGAGTTGCTGGAGAGCGAAGAAGAGAAAGTTCTTCAGGTCGAACTTTCGTCTTCGGACCCGATTCCCGAGGGCGACCTGTTGGAACTTCTCTTTGATGTAGCTCCGGAAGCCGAACCGAACGATGAGTATTTCCTGGAGAACCTGGCACAGAGGATTGAGACAGCCCAGGGCGAGGCACTAGAAGCCACCGGCCTGGATGGCTTCATTACCGTCGTCGGAGACGCCGTTTTTGGCTGCTTCTTTTACATGCATTGAAGTTCAGAATAATCTTGAGCCCATCTTCTCTTCGTGTCTCGTTCCACGAATACCGTGACGGTTACCTATTTGATGGAAGTGACTACTTAGGAACTCGCTCTTCGTCCTGTTCCTCGATTTCAATCTGAAACTTGATCGGGAGCTGCTCGGGAAAGTAACAGATCTTGTCATCACAGGCCTGATAGGCAAGCGTGCCCTGAATCTCAAGCTGGGTTCCCCCCGACAGGATAAAGTAGGGACCTGGATCATCGGGATCGAGACGCGAGGATATGGTCTGGACCCCTTTGGAGACCCATTCCGCGGTGTAATCGGCCGTTAGCGTTACCTCACGAATGACCCTCACAGTCCCACGATACACGGGAACGCTCTCTTGGATAGCGGGAAGGTACAGAACCTCCGGTTCCGGATACTCGAGATCGTGAACCTGGATTCGGTAATCCGGCTCGATGGAAAAAGATAGAGGCCTATAGCCTTCCACCCCAGGAGCATAAAGATGCATCTTGGGAGGAAGATTGAACTCCACAAACAAACTGATTCTGTTGCCAGGTTGGGCCACCGGGTCACTGGCGTAGATCTTGACAGGAATGTGTTGGCCCGCAGTCTCCAACTCGGTCTGCGGTCCTACGTAGACACCAAAGTCTCGAGCCAGAATCGAACGAGCCGTAAATCGTTCTCGGTAATTCCTTTCAAAGTACTTCTCGCGTACGATTCCGTTTTCGTCAATGAAGTAGATCCCTGGAAAGGGAATGCCCCTGCGCTCAGTCCGCATCGCTGTGTTCAAGACGCCAAAGGCGCGAATGTTGGAAGCATCGGGGTCGGCTAAAAGAGGATATTGTATTCCGGCACGCTCGCTGAAGTGACGAACGATATCGACGCTGTCATAGGAGATACCTGTGACTTCAAATCCCTGCTCT
This sequence comes from uncultured bacterium, assembly GCA_965369785.1. GTDB lineage: Bacteria > Acidobacteriota > UBA6911 > RPQK01 > JADFOI01 > JADFOI01. Next base: position 7,633 of record CBDUTA010000042.1, on the reverse strand, counting down.
CTGAACTGTTCGAGAGACTCGTTCAGCTGTACCAGCTGATCTTTACAATAGGGTCACCAGTCGGTGGAGCGATTGAAACTAATGACCAGGCCGCGAGGGCCCTTGAGGGAGTCGAAATCACGCCAGTTGCCGTTCTGGTCACGAGCGCGAATGGGAGGAATCGCCTGTCCCACCTTGATCCCAACTTCCTCTGTCATATCGGATCTGTGAAGGTCTCTCTGACCTAGCAGGGGTGCCAGTAGAGAGAGTGTCAGCAAACACACCAAAAAGAAGTTTGGAATCCCGCGGTTTTTAAATTTCATCTTACCCCTCAATCAGGTTCTTCATTTCCAACCGAACAATGGATAGGGCCAAGTTTGATGGGTCCACAATAGACCCGTCCCCCAGGCTTGTATAGTGAAAAGTGAGGTCGATCATGGTATTGAATTTGCGGGTCGAATCCGTTTCCACTGCAGCACAACCTCCGTGACAAACAACGGGACCACCCACGATACCCAGGCCACCATGGTGAAACGGTCTTCAACTCCGAGATCCACGATGAATTGAAATTCGTTTAACAGTCGGAACGTCACAAAGGCCCAGGTGAGCACATAGCTCCGGATCATCCATTCCTTGTGGATGTCGACTTGCCGGTTTCGAATGGCAAGGTAAGCCATGGCGGAGGTGGTTACCCAGACGACCGCCAGCGTGAATAGAGCCACTCCGATTGCCCATCCCAGTGAGACGAAAAAGGACAGGTAGAATGCGGTACTCGCGCTCAGAAGAACCCCCGCCAGGTAAAGGCGGCCGGTCCAGCGATGAAATCGCAGGTATTTTCGGCGAAATCCGGACCAAAATTGAAGAGGTCCCATAAACAGGGCAAACGTCCCTCCTACGACATGTGCTAAAAGCCAGCCCCACTGTGACCAGAACCGCCCGTAGCTCTGTTCCGAAATGGAATAGTAGGGGAACGCATCCTTAAAGAAGAAACGCAGCCCTATGAGGATCAGCCCTCCCAAGACCAGAAATTTGAAAGCCCTTCCCATGGGTAGACCTCCGAGAGGCCGAGTGGGTGAAGCGGTTACGGTGCTCATGAGTTCTTTCTTTCTTGAAAATACAAAATATAGAAGTTTACTTTTTGAGGCTAGCCCGGATCATGCATCCATTCGCTACTGCATCGCCGCCGCCTTCATCTGAGCTACTCCGACGGCGATATTGTCAAAGACGACCCATGGCGATGGACGACTTTCCATTGTCCCGCTTGCTTGACCCGCACAACGGAAACTCTCAGGTTCACAGGCCGAGAGGTTCCATCCGGTGCCAAGATCGTCCCCACCCTGCAAAATAGGTTAAGACGGCTGTTTTTCCGTAAACTTCTGCGTCAAGATGCCGAACCTCTAGTTGAAGCTTGAAACCCCTATCCCGCTGGGCCTGGCGGCGTCTCTTGTCCTCTGGGGTTCCTCCCAGGAGGAGCAGTCCTCCGTTGGGCAGAAAAACACTGCGCCCTGGAGCAATGTGACCAAGGATCCGGTCCATATCACTATCGTTTTCCGCCTCCAGAAGGTCCAACTCGGCGGCCTTCACGTCGTCCAAATCATCAGCCCGGACTATCGGCATGAAAAAGATGCCCGCTACCCACACGGTTAGTGCCACAATTAAGCTTTTCATCTTCGACCTCCTGAGTGGATGACTCACACAGCCTCCTCAAGTTAAGGACAGGGCGACCCGTTCCTCTACAAGTACCAAGCAACCAACAGGGTGTGACTGCGAAACCTCTTCATCCAATACCTTGTTTTTTCTTTTCGTGACCGGAAAAACTCTAAGATGTTATGCCTTCGGGAAGTGAATGGCAATGGGAATTGTCAGGCCCTGCCCAAGGGCGATTTTCATTGCCTCCTGTCTCTCAAAGTTCTAGGGTTGAGAGAAATTCGGGGCATTTATTGGGAGGTGGGATGGCCGGCTGCACCCTGGCCGGGAAAATTGCGGAAAATGGGGTCAACCCATCCACGGGAGACCCCCTAAAAATTGCACTCTTTGACCGAGGGCCTTACTTCAAGGGAAAATCGAATCCCGGATATGGCCACCCGATCAGGCGCCAAATGTTCACCAATATTTCCAACGACTTTCGGGGAAAGTATATGGTCCGAACCGGGCTCCCACCGGGGGAGAAGCGCAAGGTTCCTCTAAGACCCGATGATGAAGTGTACACCCAGGGAGTGCCGGCCGTTTTTGGAGGAGGCACCCTTCATTATACCGCCTTGACTCGTGTCCCCAGGGAAGTGGATTTCGATGTCTGGGTCGATGAAACCGGTGCCGATTGGAGCTACCAGAACCTCAAACCATTCGCAGACCAGATCACCCGCGACTTCAACATCCACGCCAGGCCCAAGGAACTCCTGTCTCGTCTTGACCACCTGGTTCGAGACGCAGCTCAATCCATGGGTTACCAGCCTCACGATGCCACCATCGCCAAGAAGAACTGTCTCCTTTCGGGCTACTGCGATGGAACGAACATGTGCAAATACGATGCTCGCCAGGGCAGCTTTTTGGTCTATTTACCTCTTGCCAAAGACCGCAACGTCCAGATGATTCCCGACGCCAGAGTGGAAAGGGTTGTCATCGAGAAGAGAGGAGCTCAGGCCCGGGTGACTGGAGTGGAATACACGCAGAATGGGATTCGGCAAAGGCTGGAAACTTCTCGAGTCATTGTTTCCTGTGGAAATTATGGAACTCCGCCTCTGCTCTATCAATCCGGCTATGGACCACGAGAACTGACCTATGGAGATCCGGTGGTGGAAAACCGAAACGTGAGGGCCAACACGGACAATCGCCCCCAGGCCCGCGGCCCAGTGGGAATTTTTGACGAACAGGTCAGTGATGGAGAGTTTCGTCACGAGGGTGCCTACTACATCTTCCATGACCTGAACCCCGATCATCGCCTGGAGCGAGTTTCCATCAGCATGAGTGCCACCAAGGCACCCTATCCCGAACGGGTTGCGTTGGGGGCGGAAGCTCCGCAGTTTGGCCGTTCCCACAAGGAGTTCATGCGCGAGTTTGGGAATTCCCGAAAAATGACCCGGGCGCGGCAGGAAATCACTCGACAAAGTCGTTGCCCTTTGCAACTGGTGCGACCCCGCCGTGTCCATGGCTGGATCAACGAGTGGGGAGAGCAGATCTATCCTTATCTTCCTGCTCACGGTTGAACGATGCGTCAAAATCGAACCTTCACGGCGGTGGTTTTGCCCGCCACGATCGTGACTTCTTGCTCTTTCCTTTGCAAAACCCCCTTTCTCTCTACCTCTCGCGCCACCACCAGGGTATAGGTACCTCCGGGAATGTCTTCGATCTTGAATGGAGAAGCTGTTGAAGAGCCCTGGGGATTGACCGTTGTAAAAAAGGGGTGGTCATGGACCAGGATGAAAGCGGACATTTTACGGTGGATGTTGCACAGCACAAGGTACTCTCCCGATCTTGGGGCAGCCCAGTCATTCTGGCCCCTTATTCCCTGGGCTATGTTAAAGAGACTCCTTCTGCCCCGGTAAAGGTGCACGTTGTGGGTAAAGAGATCGCTGTTCTTAAACTTCACCGGTTGTCCCTTTTGCACGGAAAGAAGACGGGGAACGAACTCTTCATCTTTTTGGTCCATTACAGCAACCCGTTCGGGAGCTTCATAATCCCCACTGATTCCTTTTAGATAAACCACCACGTTTTCATTCATGGCCCCTGTACCCGCCGTGAACTCGAGCGTACCTGTCAGCACACCCCCCTTAAAATCCTCACCCAGGATGAAAGGAGCTACCACGAGAAGAGAAACGCCGAGTGTGGATAGTAGTCGCAAACTTTTCATTGTCCTGTTCGCTGAAGCCGGATCCCTTCGAAAAAAGGAAGAAATCAATCCGAATTTTGATTCAAAAACTTGGCCTCGTAACCGACAAACGTTTCCAGCAATCCCGTTAGGCCTTGAAAAAACTCCAATCCCTCGGAGTCCTTCACCCTTTGACGCAGCAGTGGGGCCCACTTGCCCAGATGCCTCTCCAGGAAGTCTCTCCCAGCCCTCGCAAACGATCCAGCTTCCCTCTCACTATGGACTCTTTCCACCTCCTTGAAGGTCAGGAAATGCATAAAATCCAACTCTATTCTCACATGATCCGGGAACTCCTTCGCCTTCGTAACACTCAAATCGAAAAAGTTATAGAAGCTCACCAGCTCCTTGAAAAGACCCATCTGGCCGCCCAGATAACCTGATTCATTCAAGGGACAGGGGGGACTTGGGGATCCCACCTCAAACAGTCTCATGAATTCAGAGTTGAAATCTTCATAATCCACTTCTGCCGTCAACCGCTCCACACTTCTCTTCACATCAAGCTCATAGGGAACCTTCTCTATCGCCTCCCAAATCCATGCCCTGAATTTTCCGGACCTCACATCACTGTAAAACTCATCATCCGGAACCTGAAAGCTGGTAGAAAGCAGCAGGTATAATTGACTGCGAGCAGAGGTTTCCACCTCTTTGACTCCCTCAAGCCCGTCTACTTCATGGACAAGTCTTCGCATTTCTAGTTGATTCTCCTGATGTTAACCCTCGCCCCTCGACGCGCTACCGTGGGTTGCCACTGCCAGGGAACGTAAGTAAGGTGTCCGTAATCACCCACTAACATCAGTGGTTTTGCAATGCCTGGGTTCACCGTATTCCAGTGTCCCTTGCTGAACTGATAGGGCTCCCAGCAATGATAGATGGTGACCTGGTTCGGTCTCATCAGGTCCGAATGCTTCACCCTGACCCGGTAAAGACCGGCATCGTTGTACACCTCAACCTCTTCAAAGTCCTCAATCCCCATATTTTCGGCGACTTCCCTGTTCATGAACAGAGAGGGGACCCCTCGAGTCAGTCTGAGCAGCAGAGGATTGGCGATCCAGATGGAATGGATAGACTCCCTTCCATGGCCTCCCGTCTGATGAAATGGGTACTCACCGCCCAGAGGGGGATGAGGTTTGTGAACAGGCAATTCCTCGCCTGCCTCCATAAACCAATCGTGATCCAAATAGAACTGTATTCTTCGAGTCAGTGTCGGGTAAGGAACTTTTTCCCTGGCCCTCCCGACCGCTTCGCCCGGGCCGGCAGGGATTTTTTCGGGACGGCCCGGAAAGCCCTTCTTCTTCCTGACCTCCTCCAGAGTCGTCCCTTTCGGTAAGAAACCGAGCGCCGCTCCGATCCTGTACAGGTCATCAGCGAGTTTTGCCTCGTCGGTCTCTGTATAGGCCCCGTTCTTGGTGTACTTATCGTAGAGTTTGTCCAACTCCAGGGTTGTTCCTCGCCTCCTATCCTGGACCGTCGATATGCCTCTTTCTTTGGCCCTTTTTGAGACATACTTGGCCAGTAGACAGGCAATCGACCAATCGGACTTCGCTTCGCCAATCGGACTCACCGCCTGGTCCATCAGCCATAGCAGGTTCTGTCTGACATGGATTTTCTCATAATACCCAGCGCAGGGAAGCACTAGATCAGCGTACAAAGCGCTTGCGCTCATCCGGAAATCCACTTTGATGATCTTCTCAAGACTGGGGGTGTAGTCATCAAAAAACACCTTGCTCCCCGTCATCCTTCTCAGGTAGTTCCCCCCCGCAGAGATCATCACTCGATCCCGGCCCGGAATCTTCTCTTTGTCAGGGCCGATGAACCCGTCGTACCAACCCTTCCGGTTCGCCTCATCCACGTAGGATTGAAAATCTCGGTAGCTTGGATCGTGCCATTGCTGATTATCCCAGCGATCCTTGAAACCCGCCCGATAATACATCCACTGCCAACCGGGAACGAAAAAGTGTTTTTTTCTCTGCACCCTCTCCAGTTCCCTCCACACCATCGCGGGCGTCATCGTGGGATCCTTTCTCAGAATCTCCTCTGCCGCTGCCTTTCTCTTATTGAAGGCCTCGACACCTGCATCCACGCCAGGTCTTTCCATGAGTCCGAAAATTTCCCACACTGTTGACCTTGTTCCCAAGGTTTGCCAAAAATCACTCCCGTAAAACCCACCTGTCGTGCCTCCCGGCTTGGCATGACCGCTCAGGATCAAAAACAGGGCAATACTTCTGTTTTGCAAATCGAGGTGATAACATTTGGAAAGGTTCAGACCAAGCATCATCCGCATCGCCTTCGCCTTGATCGCTTTTTTCGCCACCTCCCTGATGACATCAGGATGCACTCTTGCGAATGGTTTGGAGATCATCTCTGCTGCAGCCGCTGGCGTGTACCTTTTGAGCCCTTCCTTCAGGAACTCAAATACCGGCCTGACCGGAACCTTTGTGCCGTCGGAAAGCTCAACTTCATAGTGGCCCTCCAAGGCCGGATCTACAGAGCCCAGATCTAAAGTCTCCCTCCTGGCCTTCACGACCGTGTCCGTGTTGAGATCGTAGAGGTAAAACTGATCCTCTTTCCCGCCTGAGCGCAGGTCGCTCTCTCGTAAGAACTTCCCGGTGTCCTCCCTCATCAAGAATGGAAAATCGGTTTGTTCCTTGAGAAACTCCGAGGGGTAAAGCTTCTCCTCCAGGATCACCTGACACATACTCAAGGCAAAAGCGGCGTCGGTACCCGGCTCCACCGGTATCCAATAGTCGGCGTGAACTGCCGAAGGACTCAAGTCAGGAGCAACTATGATGACCTCCGCGCCTCGATATCGGGCTTGGTTGTACTCTTTGTAAAAGGGTATGTGGGTATAAACAGGGTTCCGATGCCAGATGAAGATCAGATCCGACTTGAAGAGAGAGGAAGTCCGGTTGGGCAGGCGGCCAAAAGTTCCGAAGGTCGCGTAGTTCCCCATGTGATGGTCTCCTGAGGTGACCGGCACATCGGGTTGTATCGTACCCAACAGTTGATAGAAGAATTCCCATGCATATTCAGTCTGGTCTCCACGATCGGCGACTATCGACTGAGGCCCATCCTGGACGACAGCATCGATGATGGCATCGGCAGCCTCGGTTAACGCCTCATCCCAGCTGACTCTCTTCCATTTCCCCTCGCCCCGTTTTCCCACCCGCTTGAGAGGGTACTTGATCCGATCTGGCCCGTACATCTGGTGAGTAAAACAAGCACCTCTCTGGCAGCCCTGAGGGCCCGGATCGGGAGTCTCTTCATCAGCGGAAGGGGGATGCTCGAGTTGTTCCTCCTTAAACGCTATACCGTCTCTCACAAAGACATTCCATTGACACTGGGCCGTGCAGCCAACCGAGTGGGTACTGCGAACGACCTTATCCCAGGTCCACTTCTTCCTGAACAAGTCCTCCCAGCTGCGATAGTCGTACTCCTGGCTCAGACTCCCTTCCGCGCTCTGCCCCAACACCACCTCGAGCCCCACGAACTCACTCAGAGCAAGACAGGCGGCGCCCGTGCCAAAATATCTCAAAGCTTCCCTTCTGGTGATCTTCATCCCATGCTGTGACTTCGTGGACAAGTCTTCCCCTTCCTAACCGATCTTCCTAATGTTGACCCTCGCCCCTCGACGCGCGACCGTCGGTTGCCAGCGACGCCCGGTGTACTTCAGATGTCCATAATCACCCACTAACATCAGCGGTTTGGAGGTGCCTGGATTGACCGTTTGCCAGTGCCCCTTGCTGAACTGATAGGGCTCCCAGCAATGATAGATGGTGACCTGGTTCGGTC
>CBDUTA010000041.1:0-15009 GCA_965369785.1 uncultured bacterium | reverse complement strand
GGGCGCACTGACGTGCGCCCAAGAGCCCTGTTTAATCAACGACACCTAATTGGGCGCACGTCAGTGCGCCCCTCCACAAGAAACCTGAATCAGCCTGCGGGCCGTTCGGCACGACACCCCAGAATTCTTCCCTTGCACAACGGAGCCGGAATCTCTAGAGTTAACGGGCCATGAAACTGGTTGTCGTACTTCTTGGAGTTTTGCTTGTTGTCGTCGGTCTCATTCGTGAGAGCAGGATCCTATACAGCGATTTTGCTGCGGCGGGCCTTCTCGTATTCTGTTTGGGAGGGGGCAGTTACTTTATCGCTTGGCCCTTCTCTCGAAACGAGGAGCAAAAATGGCGCTTCAATCCCGATTTTGTGTGGTTTTCGATCTACTTAATCGTGTTGGTCAGCAGCGCGTCCTGGCTGTGGCTGCTCATGCGGTAAGTTCAGGAAGATCATGATCAAGAACGTACTTAAGGGGATAGCGGTTGTTTTGGCGATCTTGGAGATCCTCACGATCGGATTCCTCGTCACCCTGGCTGAACCCTATGGGCGCATTCCAGGCGGACGCCTCAGCGGGGAAGAAGTAACGGGTCCTGTGACAGACTGGAGCTCCAAACTGAAAATCCGTCCGCTTGCTCTTGAAGTAAGACCCTCCGATCCCTATTCTGTCTTTACCTCCTTTTCTTTTCACGAGGGGAACCTTTATGTGTCCTCCATAATCGGGGGCGACAGCCGTTGGGCCCGGTACCTGATTGAGGATCCGAACCTGAGAATTAGGTCGGGGAACAAAATCTACAAGGTGCGTGCGACAAGAATAAACGATCAGACCCTGCTGGATGAAATTCATGAGGCCAGAGCCCGCAGGGGTGGTGGAGGATCGACGAGAACTCCCGAAGAGCTGGCGCGGATGTGGTTTTTTCGGATTGACTCGCGTTGATCTGGGTCTGACGAGAGTACCCTTAGTATCCTTATTTTCGGTTACTTACCCTTAGATATGTTAGCCGGGTGGTGTATGATACCTTATTATAATGAGCGCCGGTCATTCACCCGGAGTTACTTCGTCCTAGAATAAGCCAGAGAGGAGGGATCTTTGCGCCGTCGGACTACTCTTAGAAAATGGGTCTTTGGCTGCATTCTCGCCGCCTTCATGGGGGTGAGCTATCACCAAACCGTCAAACCTCAGTTGTCCAGTCGTGCTGCTTTTCCCGAGCCAACCCGGCTTCAGCCCTCCAGTTCGGCACCCTCGCCGGTCGCCGAGTACCGTTCTGTAGTCGAAAACTACTGTGTGGGATGCCACAACGAAAGGGTGCGCGCGGCCGGTCTTCTGCTCGATGAGGTGGATGTCGAGAGAGCCAGCGAAGTGCCCGAGGTGTGGGAAAAGGTGGTGAAGAAACTGCGCACCCGCGCCATGCCGCCTCTGGGCATGCCGCGGCCCGATGAGGCCACCTATGACGCCCTGGCAAACTATCTGGAGACGACGCTTGATCGGGCCGCAGAAGTTGCGCCCAATCCGGGCCGGCCGGTGGTGCATCGTCTCAACCGCGTTGAATACGCCAACGCGGTGCGCGATCTGCTGGATGTGTCCGTGGAGGGAGAATCGCTTTTTCCGGCCGAAGATTCAGGCAAAGGCTTTGACAATCTTGCAGCCCTGCTGACGGTCTCGCCGTTGCTGATGGAAAGATATATGTCCGCTGCAGCCAAGATCAGTCGGTTGGCCGTGGGAGATCCCGCGGCGCGTCCGGCCGGTGAAACCTACCAGGCTGCAGAAAACCTGCGCGGCAGCCGGGGAACGGTGATTACTGTCCAGGATGAACGGGTCAGCGAAGATGTGCCCTTTGGTTCCCGCGGGGGAATCGCCATCCGCCATCACTTCCTGGCTGATGGCGAGTACCACATCAAGGTCCAGCTGCAGATGGACGGAAATTACTATTTGCGAGGTCTGGTGGGTGAGCCACACCAGTTGGATGTGTTCCTGGACGGTAAGAAAGTCCAGTCCTTTAGCGTTGGGGGTGAGCACCGCGCCGCATCGGGAGCCCTGCACACGCGCGACGGCAATATCTATATCGGGGAGCCCGCCCAACAGGAATATGAGTACATGGCTGGGGGAGATCTGGAAGGGCAATTTCAGGCCAAGGCCGGACAGCGATTGGTGGGAGTGGTTTTCCGGAAGAAAGTGTATGAGCCGGAAGGCATTCTGGAGGATTTCCCCCGTCAGATGAATCGTGACATCAGCAATTTCAAAGGGGGCGATCCCGGTATCGGCACCGTGACGATCACCGGTCCCTACAACCCAATTGGGGTGGGAGATACCCCCAGCCGCCGCAAGATTTTTACCTGCAACCCAGCCGTCAGTGAAGAAGAATCGTGCGCCAGGGAGATTCTCTCCAGGCTGGTCCGTCGGGCCTACCGGCGACCGGTAACCGGCAGCGAGATCGAGGCCTTGCTGGACCTCTACCGGGTGGGTCGCAGCGAGGAAGGATTTGAAGAAGGCATCCGCATGGCGCTTCAGGGACTGCTGGTCAGTCCTGGTTTTCTGTTCCGGATCGAGCAGGATCCGCCTGGTCTGGCACCCCAGACCGCTTATCCGGTGAGCAACCTGGAACTGGCCTCCCGATTGTCGTTTTTTCTCTGGGGCAGTATTCCCGACGAGAGGCTTTTGGAAGTGGCTGAAGCTGGCAAGCTTAGGGATCCTGAGGTCTTTAAAGAGCAGGCCCGACGGATGTTGGCGGATAGGCGCTCGCAGTCTCTGGTAAAGAATTTTGCCGGGCAGTGGTTGTACTTGCGTAATGTGTCCTTGCGCTCACCCAACACCAGAATCTATCCCGATTTTGACGACGAACTGCGCCAGGCCCTTAAGCAGGAAACGGAGCTGTTTTTCGGCAGCATGCTGCGCGAGGACAGAAGGGTGACCGACCTGCTGGATGCGGATTATACCTTTGTCAACCAGCGACTGGCCGAGCACTACGGGATCCCCAATGTCTACGGCAGTCATTTTCGGCGCATCACTCTGGTCGATGAGAACCGTCGCGGATTGCTGGGCCAGGGAAGCTTCCTGTTGGTCACTTCGCGCGCCAACAGGACGTCGCCCGTATTGCGTGGTAAATGGGTGTTAGAAAACCTGCTGGGGACACCCCCGCCTCCGCCTCCCCCGAACGTTCCGGCTCTCAGTGAAAAAAATGAAGACGTCCAGAAGATGACGATGCGTCAGCGGACGGAAGCCCATCGTGCCAATCCCGTTTGTGCGACCTGCCACGTGCGCATGGACCCCATAGGTTTTGCGCTTGAAAACTTCGATGGAGTTGGAAGGTGGCGAACAAGCGAGGCGGGAGTGGCGATTGATGTGTCGGGTGAGTTTCCGGATGGCACCCCATTTGACGGTCCTATTGAGCTTCGCAGGGCGTTGGTTGGTCGCCAGGAACAAATCGCACAAACCATCGCCGAGAAACTGCTGACTTATGCCCTGGGCCGGGAAGTCAAAGCTCACGACATGCCGGCCGTTCGCAAGATCCTACGAGAGGCTGCACCCGGCGGGTATCGCTGGTCCTCGCTGATTTCGGGTGTGATCGAAAGTGTGCCCTTCCAAATGAGGAGATCGCAACAATGACGATGATTTTTAAAAAGGCAATTGCCAGACGCACGTTTTTGCGCGGCGTCGGTACAACCCTGGCCCTGCCGCTGCTGGACGGGATGATCCCGGCCTTTGCGCTTGGCAGCGATCTGGACAAGGCGGTCCGTGTCCTTTATCTGTACGGCCCCAATGGAAGAATCATGAAAAACTGGACTCCCACCATCGAGGGTAAAGGTTGGGAGATGACTCCGACGCTGGAGCCGTTGGCTCCCTTTCGGGATCAGATGACGGTGTTGAGCGGACTTGACGTCAAGGCCGCCGATGCCTGGGAGGGAGAACCCGGAGGAGTTCATGCCCGACCCTGCGCGGCCTACCTGACGGGGATCCATCCCAAGCCCGACAAGGCCATGGGGGTTTCAGTCGATCAATACATTGCCCGGGAATTTGGCAAACACACCCAACTGGGATCGCTTGAAATCTCTATGGAAAACACCGAGCGAGTGGGCGCCGCCGATGGGGCCTACAGTGATGCCTACAGCAAGACCATCTCATGGCGCGGCCCGGAGACGCCGTTGCCCATGGAGTATAACCCGCGCAAGGTTTTCGAACGTCTGCTGGGTGAGAACGAGAGTACGGACCCGGCGGTTCGGCGCCGCCTGGCCCGAAAGAACAGCAGCATTCTGGATTTCGTCACCCAAGAGGTGGCTCGTCTGTCGGCTCAGATCGGTCCGGGCGACCGCAGCAAGCTCAATGAGTATCTGGATGCGGTTCGTGACATTGAACGGCGCATCCAGTTGTCCGAGGAGCAGGCCTCACGGGAGATGCCGGAGATGGAGAAGCCGGCCGGCAAGCCGGCAACGGTTGAGGAGCATGCCAAGTTAATGTTCGATTTGATGACTCTCGCCTTCCAGGCCGATCTCACCCGGGTCATCACTTTTATGTGGGGCAGTGAGCAGCACGAGGGAGACTATCGGGAGATCGGTGTTGCCGATGGGCATCACGCCTCCTCTCACCACGCAGGTCAGGCCTACATGATTGAAAACTGCATCAAGGTTGACGCCTTTCACTCCCGTTTGTTCGCCCACCTGCTGCACAGGCTGCGATCCACGCCCGACGGTGAGGGCTCACTGCTGGACAACTCCATCGTCGTGTACGGCAGCGGCCTGAGCGATGGCATGGGCCATGTCCACCACGACGTGCCTACGCTGTTGGTGGGTGGAGGAGCCGGCAAACTCAAGGGAGGGAGCCATATCCATTATTCTGATGTGCCTTTGTCCAATCTTCACCTGAGAATACTGGACCTGGTGGGGCTGCCCGTGGAGGACTTTCTGGACAACCGGTACAGCGATTCCACCGGGAAGCTGGATATCCTGTCCATCTAAACAGGAGAAGAGAAAGGGAAGAGAGAAGGTGTATGGGTGTAAGTCTTAGAGGGTTGCTGGTCGGGTCGATGCTGTTGTTGATGTCGGTGGCCCACCTCGCCGCCAATAGTGCGGTGGATTTGGTGGATGCCGTCAAGGAAGGTGACCGAGAAGCGGTGCGGGTCTTGCTCAACGGGTCGATCGATGTGAATGCCGCCCAGGCCGATGGCGCCACGGCACTGGCCTGGGCGGTCCACCGGGACGATGTGGAGACGGTGGAACTTTTAATCAAGGCCGCTGCCGATGTGAATGCTGCCAATGTTTACGGGCTCACCCCTCTTTCCCTGGCCTGCACCAACCGCAACGCCATCGTCGTGGAGATGCTCCTGAAGGCTGGAGCCAATCCCAACCTCGCTCAGGACAGCGGAGAGACTCCTCTCATGAGTTGCACACGCACCGGCACTGAAGAAGGGGCCAGATATCTGCTGCTCCACGGAGCAGACACCAATGTGAAAACAACCGAGAGAGGGCAGACCCCTCTGATGTGGGCGGCGGCCGGTCGTCCGGCCATCCTCAAGATAATGATCGAGCATGGAGCGGACCTGAGTGCCCGCTCAAATCGACTGAGTCTTTACACTCCCAGAATTCCCGATGCCACGGAGTCCAATCCCCTCACCGGTACTCCCGTACACCAGGGTTTCAGAGAGACGATTTATCACCCCAAGTTCAAGGGTGGCCTGACGCCCTTGATGTTTGCCGCCCAGGCCGGTGATGTGGAGTCGGCCCGGACCCTGTTGGAGGCAGGTGCGGACGTGAATGCGGGGACGGAAGAAACGGGTCCTCCTTTGGTCCTGGCAGCCTCCAGTGGCCGCCAGCAAGTGGCTCTTTTGCTCTTGGAAAAGGGGGCCGACCCGAATGCAACTGACGGTTATGGCATGACCGCCCTTCACTGGGCCTTGGAGGAAGGAATCGTCGGTATGTCGGGGGGGCATACGGAAACCGATCCCTACTGGGTGCATCCCAACATGCGGGGGTTGGTGAAGGAGCTTTTGGAGCACGGGGCCAATCCGAATGCTCGAATTCAACACGATTTCATGCCCTATCACATCCATCGTTTCGGCCGCGGGGCCCAGCAGGAACCGCCCCAGGTGAGTCAAACAGGCGCCACCCCGTTTTTGTTTGCGGCGGCGTCGGGAGATGTCTCGGCAATGCGGATTCTGCTGGAAGGAGGGAGCGATCCCCAAATTGCGACCATTGACGGGACTACGCCGTTGATGGTGGCAGCAGGGATGGGAGTGAACCTGGGGATGAGGGGCTCCGATGGGGTTGGCGATGAAATTCGGAGGAAGTCGCTGGAAGCCGTCCAATTCTTGTGGGATTTGGGACTCGACGTCAATACCGTGGGTCCTGACGGTCGGAGGGCTGTGCATGGTGCGGCCTTGTACGGATTGACGGAGGTCATTGACTACCTGGCGGAAAAAGGTGCCGATCTGGATGCCCGGGATATGTGGGGACAGACGGCCATGAGCATCGCCCTGGCTGACCCCGATGGCTTGATTTATCGACACCTCCAGAACAAAGGGCAGGATAGTACTTTCCGCCGCCGAGCGAAAAAGGACCCGGAGACGGTGGAGCAGCTCCTCAGTTTGGGAGCCACTCCTTATGTCCGCACCAATCGGGATCTGACGGGATTTTAAGCTTCGTTTCGGATTCGGCACCTGAGGTGCCTCCCACCTTCAACTTAGTCCCAAGTAGTTTGCCAAGTTGCGAGGGTTTTCGCATGATAGCAGGGGCCTCCGGAATGTGGGAGGCACCTCAGGTGCCGAATCCGAAACGAAGCAAATTCCAAATCTCAAATTCCAAATTCAAAACCTGGAATGCGCGCGAAGCGCGCACGAAAGCACGACGTCACGAAGGCACGAACTCACGGCGTCACGAAGTGACGCTAGGGCAGCACCAGAAACATATGGACGTTTTCTAGTCCTGGGCTGTGCCATTCAGTGTATTTATCGACAAAGGTCTGGTGCACGGCTTCCCTTTCCACCTCATCCGTCACGTGGGATACCGTTCGTTCGAATAATTGATCACCAATCTTCAGACGGACGCGGGGATCGCGCAGCACGTTTCGGTTCCAGTATCGATTGTCTGGAAACTCCCCTCCCTGGTAGTAAGCGGAGAACAAGTAGAGCTCGTCGTTGTAGATGGTGCAATAGGTGTTGACTGAGTGGGGGATGTAGTACCAGGTCCGAGTCTCCACGAAGATTTCCTCGATGGCGTCGGTAAAAGACCAATCGGTGATCGGTGTGGTGACAAGTTCCCCGGTCAGCCACAACCCGGTGCTGCCATCCTGAGGCTCATAACCTATAAAGCGCAGTGTCAGGAGTCCCAACACCAGGCAAACGACCAAGATGGATCCACCCACAATCAACAGTTTTCTCATACTCGACTCCTCTGTGGCTCTCAGGACTATGGCTGGATCGGCCCTTCCGTTGGTCGATCCACCTTCTCAACAACTTCGTGACCTTCGCTCTTCCAATCTCTGATGCCGCAAAATTGACCTGCTTGGTAACCTGCCTGGGAAAATTTATTAGCAGCACGCGCCGCGCGCCCTCCAGCCTGTCAGTAGAAGACGAGTAAGACATCCTTGGGGATGTCCTTCATCCGCATGTCCAACTCGGCCATCGGGATGTGGATGGCGCCGGGAATGGCGCCGTCCTCTTCCAGTTCCCAGTCCTCGCGGACATCGATCAAGAGGAGTTTCTCGCCACTGTCCAGTTTTTGCTTCAGCTCGGAAATGGCGATGCGTTCTCGATTTCTTTGCAGGGCCCAGATCGTACCTGCTGCCAGTGTTAGTATAATGATGGTTGCGACGACAATGATCATCAGTCGGTTGGCCATGTGTTCCTCCTCACCCGGTTCAAGATATTTTTCCCCTTTCATTCTAAATGCTCCAGGGGTGGATCGCAATGGTGAAGAAAGAGACAGGAGGCTACCCGGGTTTGCATTTCGGATTTCGAATCTCGACCACTCCTTCACGGTGATCTGGAATTTTAGACTTAACTGAAAATAGGACCAACTATCCTATATATACTCATTTATTAGCTGTGAAAAGGACTATAATACTCCAATTTTGGGTTTGAATCGAGATTGAGGGAACTATTCCCTCTTTGTAGCGGCCGCTCTCAGAGCGGCCTAAGGCTCAAGTAGGCGACAGTCTGCTCCTGGTTCTTTGTTTTTATTTACCCTTCACCATTCACCATCAAAACCCTCCGGTTGACCCCATTGTTCTCTTCTTGTACTTTACGGGACAACCCAGGGAGGAATCATCATGAGAAAGCACCTTTGGATCGCCGCTATAGTCATCGCCGCCAACATCAACGTGGGCTACGCCCAGCAGCCGGCAGACACGATTCTGCACAACGGCAAGATTCTGACCGTTGATGCCCAGTTCAGCATAGTCGAGGCTGTTGCGATTCTGGACAGCCGCATTCTGGCGGTAGGAACCAACGACGAGGTTTTGAAGTTGGCTGGCCCTGACACCCTCAAGATGGACTTGAAGGGGAGGACGGTGACGCCGGGGTTGATCAATACCCACGTGCATTTGGAATCACCCAGAGAGTATGGCAGAGACTTGCCCCCCCAGCAGCGCAGGCAATTTCCTTTGAATTTCAGAACAGTAAGAACCAAGGACGACGTCCTGAAGCAGATCAAGGACATCATTGCGGCCTTCAAGATCGAGCCGGGCGAGTGGGTCTACTTTTCTTCTCAGCCCAGGGGCGATCAGGCCGGGCTGATCTTTGACGACCTTAACCGCTGGGAACTGGACAAGGCCGCTCCCGATAATCCGATCGCTCTCTCGGTGGGAATACCGGTCGTGAACATGTTAGTGGTCAACAGCAAGGTCATTGAAAAGCTGTGGAACAAGTACGGAGACTTCATTGAAACCTACGGGCGTTATTGGATCGACGAGTCGGGCAAACCGGATGGACATCTGGAGGCTCCGGCCGTCCGTATCCTGCTGGAGGATGAGGAGTTTATTCCTCCTCCCGAACCTCAATACGTCGCTCCGCTTTACAGGAAGAATCTGGAAGAACGAATTGCGGTGGGGAACACGACGATTTCAGGCGGTCTGCACACCTCCAGTGTGCGAGCCTATCAGTGGCTTGAAGCGCGTGGCGAGATGCCCGTCAGATACGGCTACGGGGTGATGTCGACCTTCGGGATTCCAGGCGCCGACCGGCAGTTCAAAATGGGCGCCGGCACCGACATGATCTGGATCACTTCGATGAGTTCCCGGGCGGTTGATGGAGCGGGATCCAGAATGTGCATCAGCATCGAGAGAGACTCTGAGGCAGTGGCCTCTGCCGAAGGAGGGAACTCCGAGATGATGGGGTTGGCTGCGGTCTCCGGATGGTGGCCGCGCGGCCAATGCCTGATGGACATTGAGTACGGTGGAGGTACTCGGGGGGCCAGTGTAAAGGCCAACTACTTCAACGAGTGGTATGACCAGGTTGCCCGGGACGGTTTGCGCTCCGCCAATGTTCATGTCTCCGGGAATGACTCTCACTCCCGCCTGATTTCTCGGTTGGAGCGTATCGACCAGGCCAATCCGGGATCCGTCAGAGGCTGGGCCATGGATCACTGTACGTTGATCGATCCCGAGGACGTCCCGCGGGCGGCCAGGCTGGGGTTGATGTGGAGTTGTAGCCCGCTGGGTGAAGGAGACCGCGCCCCCATGATCGCTGCGGCCTTCGGCGACAAGGTGGCCCACACTTATGTGGCTCCCATCAAGAACATGCTGGATGCAGGTATGAACGTTTCCCTGGAGGGGGAGTGGGGGGCAGTGGAACTCCTGATTACCCGCAAGGACGAACAGGGTAAGGTCTGGGGACCTGATCAGAGGGTGGACCGCGAAACTGCTCTCAAAATTGCAACCCAGAACGGGGCCAATTATGTCCTGAAAGGAGACAAGCTCGGTTCCATCGAGCCGGGCAAGCTGGCCGACCTGGTGGTGCTCGATCGCGACTACATGACGATTCCCGAGGAGGAGATTTCTGAAACTCGATCTTTAATGACCCTGTTGGGTGGGAAGCCCGTTTTCCTGCATTCCGACTTTTCCAGGGAGCATAGCTTGAGACCCGAGGGCGCAGTCATCTCCACCTATGAGGAACTGGTAGAGCGCCGGTAAGAAGATGAACCGCCTCATTGGTTTCCGATGGATCCTCCTGGCCACCCTCATCATTTTGGCCGGAGCCATCCTTTCAACCCATGCTCTCGCCCAGGAAGAGGGCCTGAAAGTCACCACTATGAATTTAGGCTTTGATGTTCAGCAGCCGGGTCATGAAGTCTTTATTCCGCTGATCCTGGATGTTCCCGATGGAGTTGAAGTGGAAACGGCCATAAGTGAGGTGACCTTCCCCAATCAACTCCTCTCATTTAATGAGGTTGCCAGCGGGTTGTCTGCTCAGGCAGCCAGCGCTGAAGTTCGTGCCGTTGTCGAGGTCGATGAGCAAAATCCGGAGGACTCGGTTGTCACGGTGACCGTGTCTACCCCAAAGGGACAGGCCATCCCCAGTGGAGTGATTGCAGATCTGGCCTTCACTATTTCCGAGGATGCCGCTGTTGAACAGACCATCAAATTGAAAAATGTGGTGAGGGCTTTGACCACAGAGGATAGGCCTGTTGATCCCATAACAGGTACGGAAGGCGAGATCCAGGTGACTGCCACTCCTCCCGTCTTTGCCTGCTTTTTTTATATGCACTGATCTATTTGCTTTTTCTTCTGGAAAAGAAAGCACTATGCTTTTATTATAGAGATCAATTCTTAGGGGAGGATAATCATGAAACACTCGGAATTCAGATACCAGAATGGGCTTTGGCTTATCGCTGTCCTGTTTACCCTTCAGCTGGGTTGCGCGTCCCAGACACCACAGCAGCAGGGCCAGGACGTGCTGAGAGAGGCAGCGGATGCCATGGGAGGGCTTGAGGCATTAGCAGCCATCGAAAACATCAGCCGTGAAGGACAATCGAGACGGTCGTCGTTGGGGCAGGGACACGTCACCACCGAACGATTGCTGGTGGGACGACTCAGTCCCTTCAAACAGCTGATTGATTTCACCGTTCCCCGCGAAGTGGGCCTCAGCGGCTCAAGGGAGATCCCGACAGTGGCAGACTCGGAAAAGGGGGGGTACCGAAATGTCTTCGGCATGGCCTTGAGACCCCTGGAGCCCCATCAGTTGACGGGATATAAAACGGAGTGGGACCGGGATATTGCTAAATTCCTGGTTCACGCTCTGGGGGAAGAAGCTACCATACAGGGAATCAGTGAGGCGCAGCTGGAAGGTCGTCTTCAAGACGTGGTGAGCGTCGAGTACCCGGGGGGCACTATTTACGGGGTTTACGTCGACCGTGAGACCCATCTGATCACCCGGTTCGATTTCACGGAAGACCGCAACCCATTCGGAGATTTGAAAAGAGAGCGGTCCTTCTCCGACTACCGAGATGTCGGGAATGTGAAATTGCC
The DNA here is from genome assembly GCA_965369785.1 of uncultured bacterium. Classification (GTDB taxonomy): domain Bacteria; phylum Acidobacteriota; class UBA6911; order RPQK01; family JADFOI01; genus JADFOI01. The sequence continues at coordinate 3,570 of CBDUTA010000041.1, read as the reverse complement.
CTTCAAGGAGACCACCCAGGATATGGGCGAGGTTACCCAGGTGCGGGAGTGGGCTTCGATCAGCATCAACGGGGAGTTGCCTGAAGAGAGATTTCAGATTCCTGAGGGACTTGAGGAACTGTCCCGGGAAATCGGACACGCCGACACTATTGAGGTGCTGCCGTCGGAGTTGGCAGACGGGGTCTACTTCGGGGAGAGTATGCACATGAACAACATGTGGGTGGAGTTTGAGGACTTCATCGTGGTGGTGGAGGGACCCGGAAACGAGATGCAAACCTTGGAGGTGATCCGCCAAATTCGAGAGACGGTGGGTGACAAACCGATACGCTATTTGATCACCACCCATCATCATGCAGATCACACCGGGGGTATTCGTGGCTATGTCGCCGAAGGGGCGACCGTTGTGACCCATGCCAACAACGAGGAGGTCATCCGGGAGATCCTGACACTGCCCCACACTCTGAAGCCGGACAGCCTGGCTCTGTCGGGCCGGGAACCCCAGATCGAAGTGGTGGAGGACACCCACACCATCACCGACGGGACTATGACCATCGAGCTGCTGCACGTTCCCAACCCCCATGCCAGTGGATACCTGGCCATCTATCTACCCAAGGAGCGGCTCCTTTTCGAGAGCGACATGTTTCAGGTTCAGGGGGATCGCTGGCAGGTGGTCATGGATGACACTCCTCGTCTTCCGGAGGAAGCAAAAGCCTTATACCAGGTGGTTACCAAGGCGGGCTGGAGGCCCCGGCAGATTGTCCCCGGACACGGCATCCTTCTTCCCTGGAAACTCCTGGCTGATACGGTCAAGGCAAGCGAAACGAACTGAAGTCTTCAAAGACGCGAAGGATGGCTATTTCGACCAGAATCATTAAGGGTGTGGCGATTTTGGACCTTCAGGGCGAGATCACCTTCTGGCAAGGGACGGGGGAACTCCATAACAGGGTTCGAGAATTGGTGGACACGGGCATCCGGAATTTCCTGTTAAACACCCAGGGTGTCAGCGAAGTGGACAGCTCCGGGATTGGGGAATTTGTGGGTTCCTACATGACGGTGTCTAAGCAGGGTGGACAACTCAAACTGCTCAATCTCACCGACAAGCTAAACCAGGTCCTTGAGATGACAAACCTGAACAACATCTTTGAGACCTACGACAACGAGCAGCACGCCATAACCAGCTTCCTGTGAGCGATTCCATGAGTGACCATGTGCTGATCTGGATGGTGGTCGTAACCTTTGCTTTCACCGTTCATGGTACGGCCAAGCCGAAAACCTGGTCGGGTACCCTGAAGACGGTGGTCTTCAAGACTGAAGGGGATCTGCCCTTGAAGATGGATCTTTACTATCCTTCCGGGAAGATCCAAAAGTCGGCTCCTGCCCATGTTTTTATCCATGGGGGTGGATGGACGGCCAACAGCAGGAAGATTGTCCTCGACACGCCGGAGAGCTACGCCGTGGACTATCTGGCGGTCTTTGAACTGCTGGCCCGGGAGGGTTACGTCGGAGTCTCCATTGACTACAGGCTGGCCGGTGACTCGACAAAAATGCCCCAGCTTGTGGAGGACGTGAATGACGCCATTCGTTTTCTTCACAAGGAAGGTACTGATTACGGAATCGACTCGGACCGATTGGCCGTTTGGGGTAGCTCAGCAGGAGGACACCTTGCCTTGATGGTGGGTCTTCCGCCCGGTGACACATTCCCAGGCGACCCTGCCTTGGCCGCTTATCCCTCAACGGTGCGCTGTGTGGTGTCCTGGTATGGTGCCGGCGACTTTACTCTCTCCTCAGCCGGAGGTCCCGCAGGCAGCGCCAACTTGAGAAAGATTTTTGGCGAGACTTACGATGATGCACCGGATCTGTACCGGCAAATGAGCCCTGTTGCCCATCTGGCACAGGGTGCCGTTCCGATCCTCCTTTTGACCGGAGAAAAAGATACCACCATCCTTCCCGAACAGTCCGAGTCCCTGCATCACCGTGCTCAAAGTCTTGGACTGGATTCCACTTATGTTCTGGTCAGCAACTCGGGGCATGGCTGGCGTCCGATGGGAGGGCCCATCGTCCCCAGCCAGGAGGAGATCCACACGCTCACCGCTGAGTTCATCAGGAAGCACACCAGGTAGGCGCGCGCGCGCCTCGCGTGCGTTCGTGACTTCGTGCCGTAGTGCGTGCGCGTTTAAAAGTGATTGGATATCTTTTCACCTTTTGTTCCTATTTGCGTCAGAGGCCTCGGATTACTGAGTCGAAATATTTGTCAATAGCTCTCTGATTCTTTCTACTAATATTTCAGGCTTGATGGGTTTAACCAAATAGCCTAAAACACCCAATGATTTTGCAGTAAGCACTTCATCTTTTTTTGAGCTTGATGAAAGAATAATAAACTTGACCTCCGGGTCTGTTTTTCGGATATGTGCGATCGCATCAAGGCCACTCATGTTGGGCATATTGATATCCATCAATATCAGTTCCGGGCGAAAAGACTTATGTATGGATAGAGCTTCCTTCCCGTCTTGGGCTTCCTCGATCTCGCAGCCTTCACTTTTAAGTGTTTTTGATACGATATGTCTGATAACTCTCGAGTCTTCAACTACGAGAATTCGCATTTTCCCCAAAATATCATCAATCTTTTCCGTAAAGGTCACGTATAAGGTAAGCTTTTGAGCTGGTTGATCTGATTCTGATTTAGCTATTTCGGGATTAATATGGATTGATAATCTATATGCCTGATTAACCGCTACATCGGTCAATTCAAGATTCCTTTCAAACTCAGGGGGATCAAATCTCACGCTGAGTCCTTGTTCATCCCATTGCGATATCGCACGACCGACGACAACATTGATAAATTCATTCAGCAAATCCGTTGCATCATTATCAAACTGCTTTAAAGGGCTCAGGCCCATTTGCTCGCCAATTCTCGATGCAAGCATCAATGCGGTTGATTCATCTCCAAAGGTCAAAATAAAATCGCCATCTATTTTCTTTTTGTCATCAAAATAGGCCATCGTATGGGCAATCGGATATGTGTCCCTTTTGCCTTCTACCTCTTCAATATGAATCTCGCCGATAACAATATCCGTCATTTGTTGAATGGTTTCTTTGAGTGAAATACTCAATATGTCGATATATTTCTTAAATCTTGACATATTTCATTTTCCTCCGATGAAAATTTGAATTTAAATATGTTTTTTGAAGAAACACCCTAAATTTGCGTATTCCGGCGAAGATGTCTGTGGTGCATCAAGATCATCTCTTTTGAGTTCATCAAAAAAATATCCGCTAAGCTGTTTCGTGCGCGCTTTGCGCGCGTTCCAGGTTCCAAGTCTCAGGTTCCAGATTACCGGATATGCCGCCCCATCAGTGTTCCAATCTGTCGCTGAATCCTTTCCAGGGGCTTACGCCCCTGGCTATTGCATGTCGCCCCGCTGGGGCTCAGGAATGTGGGAGGCACCCTGTTCGTGCGTTCGTGCTTTCGTGCTTTCGTGACTTCGTGTTTCAAGAGCAGGAATGTGGGAGGCACCTCAGGTGCCGAACGGCCCTGAGGCCGCTCCCCATTTTCCTGTTGTCAGTTGTCAG